>DGPO01000024.1:36215-70092 GCA_002390485.1 Halieaceae bacterium UBA4438
CCAAAACCACAGCCAAAGCCTGAGTCGGTGAAGGCACTTGAGCCAAAACCGATTCCAAGGCCTGACCCTATTACTCCTGAACCGGTCTCGGCTGATGACAATAAGACGTCTACTGAAAATCAGTTAGCACGACTTCAAAAGGAGCTGCTGGATGGCCTGATGGATTTGCCCGAGGCGGAGGGGCAAGCACTGGCTGAGGAGGTGAGCGAGGTGCAGCAAGTCGCGGCGCTCATGCAAGCCCGCATCACCCAAAACTGGCGACGTCCACCCTCGGCGCGCAACGGCATGGAAGTTCTATTAGAGATCAGTCTCGTACCGACCGGCGATGTTGTCGGTATTTCTGTTTCAAGCAGCAGTGGAAGTATTGCGTTCGATCGAAGTGCGATTGCCGCTGTGGAGCGTGTGGCTCAGTTTTCCGAGGTGGCGGTTTTGCCTATCTCAGATTTCGAGCGATACTTTCGCCGGTTCCCACTGCGTTTTAAGCCTGAGGATCTGAGGTACTAGTCATGTTGTTACGATCGTGTTTGTTTGTTTTGGGGTTATTTTTAACCACTACCTCCTCTGCGCAGCTGGAGATTCAGGTGACGCGTGGCATTGATAACCCCACTTCAATCGCCATTGCACCGTTTGCTTGGGATGGCTTGGGCTCTGCGCCCACTGACTTTGCGCAAATCGTGGACTCTGATCTGGCGCGAAGCGGTCAGTTCAGTCCGGTCAGCCGACGGGATATGTTGAGCTTGCCCGCAGCAAGAGAGGAGATTTTTTATCGCGATTGGCGTGCTATTTCGACCCGCTACCTGGTCATCGGTCGTGTGAGTCAAGGGACCCAACTTCGCGTTGACTTTTCACTGCACGATGTTGAACGCGGTGTGGAGTTATTCTCGGGTCAGGTGGTGAGTGCTGAATCTGAGGCTCGTATGGCAGCGCACCGAGTTGCCGACTCGATCTATGAAAAACTGACCGGTATTCCCGGTGCATTTGCCACACGACTCATTTACGTGTCGGTGACGCGTAACCCAGACGGTAAAGACTTTTACCGATTGACGGTGGCGGATGCTGACGGTCGCAGGCCCATTGTTTTGCTAGAGGGTCGCGACCCCATTCTTGCGCCGAGTTGGTCTCCCGATGGAAAAGAGGTGGCGTATGTCTCTTTTGAATCCTCTCGACCGGCGATTTACCGGCAGGTGCTTGCCACGGGTAAGCGGGAGCAGCTGACTAATTTTCAAGGGCTCAATAATTCCCCAGTTTGGTCGCCCGACGGCAAGTCGATGGCGCTGGTTTTATCCAAGGACGGTAGCCCTGATATTTATTTGCTTGATCTTGAAACAAAGCAATTTAAGCGTTTGACGCGACATTACGGCATTGACACCGAACCGACTTGGATGCCCGACGGACAATCACTGCTGTTCACCTCAGATCGTGGAGGGAGACCCCAAATTTATCGTTATGAACTTGCGACCGGTAAAATTGAGCGGGTGACCTTTGAGGGGCGTTACAACGCGCGTGCGCGGGTTGCCGAGGACGGTCGCAACGTCGCGTTGGTTCACCAGCGCAAGGGACGGTTCCATATTGCTGTTTTTGATCTCGTAACCGAGCGACTGACGGTATTAACCGAGACGTCGCTGGATGAAAGTCCCAGTATCGCACCTAATGGATCGTTGGTGATCTACGCGACCAAGCGCGGTGAGCGGAGTGTTTTGGGTGCTGTCGCCGTTGACGGCGGGGTTAAATTTAGCTTGCCCGCACGATCGGGTAGCGTTCAAGAGCCCGCTTGGTCACCGATGTTGGTCGAACAGTGACAAAAAAACATTTCGAGGTTCAACAAACGGACATATATGCGATACATTATGTTTAGTATTCAAAACTCTGCGTAGGAAACACGTCATGACAACGAAAAATACTTTGGGAAAAGCCGCGGTTGTTGTTCTGCTGGCTACATTAGTGAGCGCATGTTCCAGTAATGCGGCGAAAGAAGAGGCTGCGGCTCAGGCTGCGACCGAGCGTGCTGCCGCTGAGCAAGCCGCTGCAGCAGAGGCTGTTGCTGCAGAGCAGCGTGCGATCGAAAAAGAGAAAGCGATGGTCATGCAGGAGCAACGTGAGACGAAGCGTCGCTTGATGGATGCCGCGTCGGCTGCTGGCACGGTATTTCTTTTTGACTACGACAGTTCAACACTCAGCGATGACGCGCGTGCGGCGATTGACGCACACGTCGCGCTGTTGATGTCCGGAAGCGCCAACGCGCGTCTTGAGGGGCACACCGACGAACGCGGTACTCGTGAATACAACCTCGCTCTGGGCGAGCGTCGAGCCAACGCGGTACGCGACTACATGGTGGCCAGTGGTGTCCCTGCCTATCGGTTAGAGACCATTAGTTACGGCGAAGAAAATCCAGTGGCTTACGGTTCAGGCGAGTCCAGTTGGAGTAAGAATCGTCGAGTGGAGATCAAGTAAGACGCCATGATCTTGCAGCGATTTTTAGAGCCGGCGCTTGTCGCCGGCTTTTTTGTTCTATCGAGTGCCGCTTTTGCTCAAACTGAGGCGTTCCGACCTGCAGCAGAACCCGCCGGGGTGCTCCCTTATCGGTCGGTAGACACTGCGGTCAACACCGTGACGGTTCGGCCGTTATCCGTTGCGCCGACTGATTCGCGCACAGTGGCGATTCGCGTACAGCAGCTTGAAGAAGAAATTCGGCGTCTGAACGGTCTGGTAGAGGAGCAGGCCAGTTTGCTCGCGCGTCTTCAAGATCAGACGCTCGAGCGTTACGTTGAGATGGATCGACGATTGGCGGCACTGGGTGCTGCTGAGGATACTGTGTCGGTGGTCGCTGCAAGTGAAGGTGCTGTCGTTGTTGACCCGCAAGACGTGAGCGCCGGTGCCGAACAAGCCCTAGTTCCAGAGGCGCAGCCGGGTGAGCAAGAGGCCTATCAGTCTGCGTATGGTTTCGTCAGAGAGCGACAATTTGATCAAGCCTTGATCGCTTTTAATGCGTTTTTAGCGGCCTATCCCTACGGCCGATACTCGCCAAATGCACACTACTGGTTGGGAGAGCTTTACTTGGTAGTGGAGCCCGTTGACCCCGAGTCGGCGCGACAGAATTTTCAACTCTTGCTGGATCAATACCCTGCTGATCGGAAGGTCCCAGACGCCCTTTATAAGTTGGGCCGTGTCCATGCACTTAAGGGAAATGAGGATCGTTCGCGCGAGTACCTAACGCGTGTTATCGACGAATATGGCGCTGAGCAACATCCTGCGGCACAGCTGGCGCAAGATTTTCTAGACAGTCAGCTGTAACGTCCCCACCTTTTTTCGAGCCGTCATTTGTGTCTCAGTTACGCATCACTGAAATCTTCCACTCGCTCCAAGGTGAAGCCCGCTCGGTGGGCGTTCCCACGGTGTTCGTTCGCCTGACGGGGTGTCCCTTGCGCTGTCAGTACTGCGATACAGAATATGCCTTTTCGGGTGGCGAGCTACTGACACTGGACAGTATCTTGGCGCAAATTCGCGCGTTTGGCTGCGAATACGTCTGTGTTACGGGCGGAGAGCCGCTTGCACAGTCTGGCTGTAACGCGCTGTTGCAGCGTCTCTGTGATGACGGATTTCAGGTGTCGCTTGAGACCAGTGGTGCGATGTCAATTGAGCACACACCGACGGCTGTTAGCCGAGTCGTCGATATTAAGACACCAGATTCTGCGGAGTCGCATCGCAATCTGTGGGGCAATCTTGAATTCCTAACGACGCATGATCAGTTGAAATTCGTCATCTGTAGTCGTGACGACTACGAATGGGCGCGCTTTAAGCTTGACGAGTTTTCGCTCAAGAGCCGCGTTAGTGATGTGTTGTTTTCTCCCTCACACCATGACCTGAGCGCCATGGACTTGGCCGACTGGATCGTTGAAGACCGTTTGCCGGTGCGCTTTCAAATGCAGTTGCATAAGGTGCTGTGGAACGATGAACCTGGACGTTAACGACGAATATGAAAACTAAAGCCGTAATACTCACCTCAGGGGGTTTGGACTCAGCAACACTGCTGGCCATGGCACACAGTAATGGCCGAGAGTGTTACAGCCTAAGCTTCGATTATGGTCAGCGGCATCGTGCGGAGCTTAATGCCGCACGAGGGCTTGCCGAGCGTTACGGCGACGTTATTCATCGTGTTGTATCACTCGATTTATCGGCGATTGGTGGCTCGGCGCTCACCGACATGGATATTCCGGTTCCAACGACGCCTCAGGAGGGTATTCCCATTACCTACGTTCCTGCCAGAAACACGGTGTTTTTGTCGCTGGCACTGGGGTGGGCAGAGGTTTTAGGGGCGAGTGAGATCTACATTGGTGTCAACGCAGTGGACTACTCGGGCTATCCGGACTGTCGGCCAGAGTTCATTGCGGCCTATCAGCAGCTGATTGGCGTCGCGACTAAAGCGGGGGTTGAAGGTGCGTCGATCAGCTTAGAGACGCCGCTGATCGATCTGAGTAAGGGGGCCATTATTGACGCGGGTCTTCGCCTTGGCGTCGACTACTCGTTGACGGTGTCCTGCTATCAAGCCGACGAAATGGGGCGTGCGTGTGGCGAGTGTGACAGCTGTCGACTTCGGGCCGCGGGCTTCGAGCAAGCAGGTGTGCCGGACCCCACGCGATATCGTTAATTTCAGGGGTTGCTTTTTCCTTCGTAAACCGTACGATACGCGCCCTCTTACAGTACTTTTGGGTCGTTAGCTCAGTCGGTAGAGCAGTTGGCTTTTAACCAATTGGTCGCTGGTTCGAACCCAGCACGACCCACCATTTTTAAAAAGCCACCAGCCGGTGGCTTTTTTGTGCGTCTACACCACCTTCTCTACTCCGTATTAATTCGCATGTCACTGTGTCTGTGGGTACAGTGATACCGGTCTCATTCGAATAACAACTGGAGGCGGACAGTGAGTGGTGACGTTTATATTCTTGGTGGTAGCCAGACCGACTTTGCTCGAAATTGGGCCCGCGAGGGCTTTGAAGTGTTTGACATGTTTGCGGCCACTCTGACCGATGCTGTCAATGATGCGGGTATCGAGCCCGGTCAGATTGATGTTGGGCACGTCGGCAACTTCGTGGCAGATCTCTTTGCCGGTCAAGGGCTGCTGGGTGGGTTTTTTGGCCAAGTTTATCCAGAGCTTGGGATGTTACCCACTTCACGTCATGAGGCGGCATGCGCCTCGGGTTCTATGGCTATTTTGGGTGCTATGCGAGACATCGAGTCTGGGCATTACGACACGGCTTGTGTTTTGGGGCTTGAGCTCATGCGTAATGTTGACGGTAAGACCGGTGCACAGCACTTGGGTGCTGCCACCTGGAAGGGGCATGAGGCGATGAGCTGCGACTTCCCGTGGCCGTTTATGTTCGACCGCATTACGCGGGAGTACGAAACGCGGCATGGTATTAATGATGACCACCTGACCCAAATCGCTGAGATTAACTTCGCAAATGCGAAACGTAACGAAAACGCGCAGACCCGTGGCTGGCAGTTTGCTAAGGGTAGTTTCGACGGCGACGAGAATCTGAATCCGTCAATCGAGGGGCGAGTGCGCAAGCTCGATTGCGGTCAAATTACCGACGGTGCGGCCTGCATTATTTTAGCCAGCGAGCGTGTCGCGAAGACCCATGCGGCCAAGCTCGGTCTCCGTCTGGCGGATTTACCAAGAATTAAGGGATGGGGTCATCGATCCGCCCCTATTTTATTGGAGACAAAGCTCTCGTTGTCGCGCGGCAGTGACATCATTTTTCCACATGTGGCAATGACCATGAGCGACGCCCTAGGGCGAGCGGGCTTTGGGTGCATTGACGAGCTCAATGGCCTTGAGACTCACGACTGTTTCACCGTCACGGAATATATGGCGATTGACCACTCTGGATTAACACGGCCGGGTGAGAGCTACAAGGCGGTAGAAGAGGGTCGTATCAGCTTGGACGGCGACTTCCCGATCAATGCAAGCGGAGGCCTTATTGGTCTTGGGCACCCTGTTGGTGCGACCGGTGTTCGCATGGTGCTCGATTGCGCCAAGCAGGTTTCAGGCAGAGCCGGCGCGTACCAGATTGCCGGCGCTGAAAATCTCATGACGTTTAACATGGGTGGCAGCACAACGACCTGTGCAAGCTTAGTGGTGGGCGTTGGTCAGTGACCGACGCTTATATTTATGAGTCAATTCGCAGTCCGCGTACCAAAGCGAAGGAGTCGGGCGGGCTTCACGAACTAACGCCATCAGAGTTGCTTGCTCAGCTCTATGAGACGCTTGCTAGGCGTCAAAATTTAGACCCCAGTGTTGTTTCAGAAATTATTTTAGGCTGCGTGACTCAATACGGTGAGCAGGCGGCAAATATTGCAAAGACCTCGAGCTTATTGGCACGGTGGCCTGCCACTATTGCCGGGATGACCCTCAATCGATTTTGCTCATCGAGTATCGACGCTATTGCACTGGCCGCACTTAAAGTCGCTGCAGGTCACTCGTCTGCCGTACTGGCCGGAGGTGTTGAAATGATGTCGCGAGTCCCTTTAATGGCAGACCGCGCGCGTGTTTTTGCCGATCATGAATATGGGGTTTCACACCAAGTCTTGCTCATGGGTGCTGGCGCCGATCTCATTGCTGAACGAGTGGGTGCGTCGCGCGCTGACTGTGACGCGGTGGCTTATCTGAGTCATCGGCGGGCGCTACGGGCGCAGCATGAGGGCCGTTTTACATCCGTCGTCCCCATTAAAACCCCTTCTGGCTCCGTTTCTCTGGATGAGTGCATACGACCCTCGCTTACCGCTGAGCGACTTGCCGCAATGCCCCCTGCGTTTTTGACGTTAGGTGCGGCGGGATCTGACGCCGTTCAGCTTTCCCAATACCCAGGACTGACCAAAATTACTCACGTACACACGGCGGGAAATTCGCCGGCCATGTGCGATGCGGCCGCTGTACTTCTCGTTGGTTCAAAAATGCTTGCTTCCGATCAAGGCCTGACTCCTAAGGTTAGAATTGTTGACTCGGTGACCTGCTGCGGTGAGCCGCTCGAAGTGGTGAGCGGTTGCGTTGCAGCCACTAAAGCTATTCTGAGTCGCAACAAGCTCAGTCCATCAGACGTTGATGTCTTTGAGATTCACGAGGCGTTTGCTGCAACTATTGTCAAGCTTCAACGAGAGCTTGAGATTGATTCGGCCCGACTAAATATTAATGGAGGCTGTATTGCCTTAGGACATCCGATGGGCGCGACCGGCGCCATCATGGCCGGTACAGCCATTGACGAGCTGATGCGGTGCGACGGTTCGATTGGAATCATTGCCGCAAGCGGTGCCGCCGGCAGTGGCAGTGCGCTTTTAGTCGAGCGCTGTTACTGATTACCTTCCTGCCCCGTCGATCTGAAGTCGCTATAAAGCAGCTCGTCGGTCAGTCGTTTCTTATAGCGGCGTTGGCGACGTCGCGCGCGTGCAGGGTCAGCACGCCAGCCCGCGCGTTTATCTGATACCAAGTCGTCGACGTCCATTGCAAACTCCACTTTTTGCCCATCGTTCTCGTAGGTGCGCCGCGCCACACTATTTCCTCTGAACTACTTAATGCCCGCCAGTGTGAGTCGGTCGCCCGTCTGTGGCGACCATTATCCGTTTTCGAGGTCAACGTAATCTAGACGAATCTAAAACAGCTCGCGGTAGCGTGACCTCACTTTCTTCAGCTTTTTACTCAGGAGACGATTCGGACCCTCGCAGGCGTTCATAAATGCGGTAAGTTAGTCGGCTTATAACGGGTAGTGGAATTTATAGGATGAGTACTCTCGAGACGCCGGCGTGGCTGGGTCAGCTCAAGCGCGCGGTATCAAAAAACAAACGGGACGCGCACAGCCGCTATTTTCAGCTGGCAACTAGGGGTCAAGACGATTATCCACGAGTTCGTACATTGGTTTTTCGTGGGTTTTCGGACGTCGGCTGGTCGCTGTTTAGTGTGACAGATGCCCGAAGTGAAAAAGTACGCGAACTTGCGTTTCACTCGCGAGTGGAGCTCAGCTGGTACTTCACACAAACACGCGAGCAGTTTAGGTTGCGTGGCGAGGCGGCTGTTTTTAGCGCAGATTCTGATCCCGAGGGTCATCGCCAGAGACTTTGGAGTGCACTGTCTGAGGCGGCGCGTGCCCAGTTTTTTTGGCCGACGCCGGGTGCGCCACTCGGGGACACTGAAGCTCCCAGTTTTTCTCAGACACCGCCAGAGACTTTTGCGGTGATCGAATACACGCCAATGGAGGTTGACCATCTCGTGTTGGCAAAGACACAAACCCGATCGTTGAGCGAGTATGTCGCTGGACAGTGGCGAGAGACACCCATAAACCCATGAGTTTTTAATCGCCCGCAAGCTCTCAGCCCTTCCTTTTGGGGTGTTCTAGTCATTTATTTACACTATGCTACGCACCGATAACAAAAAGATTCGATTGCTAGAGGTCCTTGCTAATGTTCATTAATTCATTAATAAGAAAGGGTTTGGCGACTGTCGCTGCGTCCTTCACAGTATTTTTGGTTGCCTGCTCCAGTGACACCGTAGAGCAGTCCAGTGAAGCGTTTAGCACCATGGCGGATGTTCACAATAATCCGGAGATTATCGCCAGCACCGCGAAAATTGACGAGTTACTTATTGCCCAAGACCCCGACGGCAACTGGCTTGCCAGTGTATTCGAGTCCGACACGACCTTGCTCGAACGCGGCGTCGACGCGACCCCGACGGACGCTCAGGATGCGGC
Organism: Halieaceae bacterium UBA4438; assembly: GCA_002390485.1. Lineage (GTDB taxonomy): Bacteria > Pseudomonadota > Gammaproteobacteria > Pseudomonadales > Halieaceae > Luminiphilus. Next base: position 44,948 of record DGPO01000024.1, read on the forward strand.
GACTTCGATTGCAATGGGAGACCGAACGGCTTTCTATGGCGACTTGCACGTTCACACCGAATATTCCTTCGACGGGTATGCAATGGGGACCCAGGCAACCCCTTACGACGCCTATCGGTTCGCCAAAGGTGAGTCGCTGACGAATCCGGGTGGATTCGAAATGAAGTTGTCGCGCCCCCTCGACTTTTACGCGGTCACTGACCACGCGATGTTTCTCGGCCTGGTCAAAGCTTCGGCAGAGACCGGTACTGATTTTTCTAAAACTGAGTTTGCCAATCCCTACCACGGTCTAAATGCGCCCGATAACTACGACACAGACTTTTTTAGTATGGCGCGTCGGTTAGGGACGTTCGCGACTTTCTTGCCGAGAGCTGTGTTCGGCGTTCGTTCGGGCAACGTCGACCAAGATCAAGTGTTGGGTGTCATCCGATCTGCTTGGGAAGATATTATTCTTGCCGCCGACGAATACAACGATCCGGGTCAGTTCACAACATTCGTCGCCTACGAGTACACCTCATCGACTGCAGATATGGGCAATTTACACCGCAACGTGATTTTCAAAGGGAGCGATCTGTTACCCAGAGAGCCGTTCTCAAGATTTCACTCAGTCAATCCCGAGGATCTCTGGGACTGGATGGACGAGCTGCGCGCGAAGGGCGTGGAGAGCATGTCGATTCCTCACAACTCCAATGGCTCAAACGGGCAGATGTTTAAATTGGAAGATTGGGCGGGTAATCCGCTTGACGACGACTACGCGATACAGCGCATGCGCAATGAACCCATTGTTGAAATAACACAGGTCAAAGGCACTTCCGAGACACACCCATTATTGTCGACGCGCGATGAGTTTGCGGGTTTTGAAATTATGCCTTATCGCGTTGCCACCAATGCCATCAGCGCGCTCAATGGCTCGTACGTGAGAGAAGCGCTGCTGAATGGCCTCGCACTTGAGCAGTCTGGCATTCAAAATCCGTATCAATTCGGTTTCATCGGATCCAGTGACACACACTCGGGTGCTGCTGCGATTGAGGAAGATAATTTCGTCTCAAAATTGGGTCTGCTATCCAGCAAGGCGATCCAGCGGGGGTCTGTTCCTTACACCGGCCTCGAGGCGCAGACGTTTTACTGGGGAAGTAAGATTGCCGCGATCACCAGTCCTTCAGCACGTGGCACCTCGGGCTACTCCAATGAAGATGGTGGGATGTACATCATGGGCGCAACACCAACGTTTGGTGCTTCTGGATTGGCTGCCGCGTGGGCGGAGGAGAATACGCGAGACTCCCTCTATGACGCGTTTCGCAGAAAGGAAGTGTTTGCGACGTCTGGACCGCGCATTCAATTACGATTTTTTGCTGGTGCCGACTTGGATGAAACAATGCTCGCGTCCGCTGAGGCTGTTTCTCTGGCTTACGCCAATGGCGTCACGATGGGCGCTGATATTAGGTTGTCGACAGACGACATACGCGCGCCCAAATTTTTAATGATGGCGTCGGCGGATCCCGCGAGTGCGCCTCTGCAGCGGCTTCAGGTGATTAAAGGTTGGGTGGATGCGTCAGGTGAATCCCATGAAGAAGTAATCGACGTCGCGTGTGCGGGTGGTGCCTTGGTGGATAGTCAAACTAACCGCTGTCCCGATAACGGCGCGCGAGTGGACATTTCTACCTGTGCTATCAACCCAGAGACCGGTGATGCACAGCTGTCGGCGCTTTGGAGTGATCCTGAATTTGATCCATCGGTCCGGACTTTCTACTACGCACGCGTCATCGAAAATCCAACCTGCCGTTGGTCGACTTGGGATGCCATCAGAGCCGGTGTAGCGCCTCGTCCAACGCTTGCGAAGACGTTGCAAGAGCGCGCCTGGTCCTCCCCCATCAACATTGTTCCAGCCGGCGACTGAGCACCATCCTGGGCTCAGCCCCTTTTTGAGTCAGTGGGTTGGGTAATCAAGCACTGTGAGTGAGAACTGATCGCCAACGCGCAATTGCGCGAGGTCATCGATTGAGCGACTGGTACATTGCAGCACACGTGGGTATCCGCCGATTGTCTGTGCGTCGGCGAGTAAAATAATCGCCTGCCCGTCGTGAGTCACCTGAACTGTCCCTGGTTGAACGCCCGAAGACACCATTTCTGTCGCGTGCGCGCTGTGCCTTAGAGAGAGTGCTGTATTCGTTCGCAATCCGATGCGGTTGGACGGCGCCACGACCGATATAGGACGCTCAATGAGTTGCGCGACAGCGGAGGGCTCGAGGCGATCGTACTCAGGCCCTCGATAGGCTCGAATTATTGCGTTAGAGGGCGTTGGCGGCAAGACGATCGCCGGCCATGGTGTGACACGGGCCGATCGGGTTTCGAGTACGTCCTTTGCTCGCCAAACGGCTGAGGCAAGTAACTCGTAGCTTCCGATGCGCAGCGCACTTGCGCTCCCCAGCCACGTCTTAACCTGCCATGCCCCTTCGACCGCGAGATATCCGCGATACCCCGTCGTTGGTGATTCAAACGACAGCTCGTCGCCGGCGGTAAGCGCAATAGCCTGGCGGCTGTCGACTAACTGATTATTGACGCGCGCGGTAAATTGAGCCCCCGCCAGTGCAACCTTGCCTGCGCTCTCACAGATCAGTCTGGGACCGGTCATTGTCAGTTCTAAAACGGGTGTCTGAAGCGCGTTGCCCACCAGTGAATTCGCATAACGCATGGCTGCCTTATCGAGTGCACCACCGATGGGTACCCCAATGTGTGTGTATTCGGGTCGTCCAGCGTCTTGAGTCGTTGTCCGCAGACCGCTGGTCACAAACCGAAGCCTCACGATATCCAGGTCCTAATATCAAGATCACCGTGATCCCATTGACGGCCCAGCTCGGTGAACGCATCAAGAGCAATGGGGAGGAAGCTCACTCGATCATTTGGCGCAAGTAGCGCCGGCATTTGACGTTCAGGATTGAACAGCGGTATTGGGACGCGTCCGAGGATGCGCCAACCACCGGGGGAGTCGAGGGGATATATACCAGCCTGATCTCCCGCAATTGCCACAGATGAGGCGGGGACACGAGCCCTTGGTGTTTTCATTCGACTGCAGCGCAAGGTATCCGCAAGCCCTGCCAGATAAGGAAACCCAGGTAAAAAGCCAATCGCTTTAACGCGGTATTCGGATTGACAGAATGTTTCAACCAGTGAGTCCCATGACATAGATAACTCGCGTTGTAACGGTTCGCAGTCAAGTGCAAATGACGGGTCGAAGCAGGTGGGTATGGACCAGAGCCGCTCGCTTGCGTTGAGTTCGGGGTGGGCGCGCTCAAGTAGCGCGACCAACGTCGCATGCACTTTAGAATAGGAGGTCTTTGCGGTATCGAAGGTCACAAGGATGCTGTCGTAGCTCGGCGTGGTGCTGACGATGCCTTGTGGGTCTTCGGCTCTCAGTACGCGGTTCAGTGCCATTGCATTTGGGATAGCGCCGTCGTCACTCGTGAACTCGATGAGTGCCGCGGTATCACCGTAAGGCCGAATTATTGCTGTCATGGTGATGGGGCTACCTGGATATCGCGTGCGCTCAAGGCGTCTCGGATGACCTTGATCTGTTGCAAGGCAGCTGGTGTGTCGCTGTGCATACAAATACTGTCCGCTTGTAAAATAATGTGGTGGCCATCGACCGATCGGACTGGTTGGGCATCAACAATCGACATAACTTGAGCAGTCGCAAGCTCAGATTGCTCAATCACAGCGCCGAGTTCAGAGCGCGGTGCCAATTGGCCGTTGCTCAGGTAGCGACGATCGGCGAACGCCTCCGCGATGAAGCCGACGCCATGGCGTTTACAGAGCGCCCGCTGCTCACTGCCGGCAAGACCCATGAGTGCGGGTACCGGACTCATCGATTTTAAGAGTCTAATAACGGTCTCAGCGAGTGCGTTGTCCTGGACCATGTCGTTGTAGAGGGCACCGTGGGGTTTTACATAACCCATGACATAGTCACGATCCTCCACAATGTCTTTTAGCGAAGAAATTTGATCATTTAATGACGCCATAAGATCGCTGGATGACAGAGTTACAGACTTCCGGCCAAAGTTTTCTTTGTCGGGATACGAGGGGTGGGCGCCTATTCTGAGACCTAAGGACATTGCATTTTCGACCATGCGTCGCATCGACGTGTCGGAGCCCGCATGGCCCCCGCAGGCAATCGAGCAGCTGCTGATCTGTGCCATGAGCGCCAGGTCGCGTGCCACACCCTGGTCGCTGCTGTCCTCGCCTAAGTCACAGTTAATATCGATGCGCTGCGTCATATTAGAGCCACCCAAAGGCGAGTCCGATGCCTCTCGCACCCAGCAGCATGGTCACTGCGAGAACCGATGCACCTAAAATGTTCTGAGTGGTTGTATTGGTATGCACGCCCAGCAACGTTCGATCGTTCGACACCCAAACGATAAACGTCGCAATAATGGGGAGCAAAATCCCGTTAGCGACTTGAGCAAAAAGAATCAACTGGATGGGTTTGAGGTTGAGACTGGCAAATAAAATACCAGTCGCCAAGACTGACAGCCAAACCCATCGGAAGACGGTATCGCGCCGCTGTGCAGAGAGGCCTAGAACCTCGGTCACCGCGAAAGCGGCAGCGAGTGGCGCGGTAATTGCCGATGATAGGCCTGCTGCGAAAAACCCGATACCCATAAAGAGCTCAGACGCATTGCCAAGCAGGGGCTTGAGTGTGCCGGCCAGTTGGGACAGGGAGCGTGTTTCTTCACCGGAGCTGTGCAGTGTCGCGGCGGCTGTGATCACAATGCACAGGGTAATCACGCCACCACCGAGTACCGATAAGAAAATGTCTTGCCGTGCGTCAGACAGGCTCAGTCCTGCTTTAGCGTGTTCTTTTAACGTGGAGGCATGAAGAAATAGGTTGTAGGGCACAACGGTTGTGCCGATGAGCCCCAATACCAAGAATCCGGCATTGTCGGGGATTTTGGGTGTAAAAAGTCCCGAGCCGATAGCCGCGATAGAGGGTTTGACAAGCACCGCAGCCGTCATGAACACCAAAGCCATGCAGGCAACAAGTGTCATCAGCGTGCGCTCTATCCAGTGACGCTTTCCGGTACCTAAAATAATGAGCGCAGCGACACCGATGACGATTGGCCAGACCGTTTGGTGGATGTCATTGCTTATCGGTAGCCCGGCCGCTGCGCCGGTGATATTTCCAGCTTCATAAGCGGCGTTACCCACGAAAATGGCGCCAATGACTAAGACTGCGGATGGCCAGTAGAGCAGGCTTCCTTGCGTGCGCTGGGCAATTGCTTCACCTAAGCCCATTTGCCCGACGGTTCCAAGACGCGCAGTCATCTCCTGCAATACCAGCGTGGCGGCAACAGAAAAGGCCACCGCCCAAAGCAGTGTAAATCCGAAGTTTCCGCCTGCAAGCGTCGCTGTTGTCACTGTGCCCGGACCAATGAACGCCGCCGCAACCATTGCACCAGGGCCGAAATTTCGTCGATTCATTGTCATAAGAACAGCCCAGTCTCTGCGCATGTAACGTCTACTATCGTCAGTCTAGCGTGAACACGACACGACTTAAAAATGCGCTGTTTAATCGGTAACTTCCGCATTTCCCTGGGTTCTAGTTTAGACTGCTCGGGTGATAGCAGAGTAGGAGATAGGCATGGGGCGTGCCTACCAAAACCGTAAAGAATCAATGGCAAAGACCGCAGCAACAAAGACCGCGGTGTATTCACGGTACAGCCGAGAGATTTATATGGCAGCAAAAGGGGGCGGTACCGATCCCTCGGCAAATCTGACACTTCGATCGCTGATTGATCGCGCCAAAAAAGACCAAGTGCCGTCGCACGTTATTGATAAGGCGCTCGATAAAGCCGGATCAGGTATCGGCGAAGACTTTCAAATTGCGCGATACGAGGGGTTTGGTCCCGGCGGCACGATGATATTGGTTGACTGCCTTACGGATAATGCGAATCGGACAATTGGTGAAGTTCGCCCAGCGTTTACGAAAGGCAAAGGTAAGTTTGGGACCCCCGGAACGGTGGCTCACATGTTTGAGCATGCGGCAGTTTTTGTGTTTAAGGGCGACGAGGATGCGGTACTGGAGTGTCTGTTAATGGCTGACGTCGATGTTCTGGAGGTTGAGGGCGACGACGAGTTAGTCACGGTAATGGCGCCGATAACCGAGTTTGCGAAAGCGCGAACCACATTGACTGGCGAGTACCCCGAGATTGATTTTGAGGTCGACGAACTCCAGTTTGTCCCAAAGGGAGAAACGCTGATTGAAGGCGAGGACCTTGAGCAGTTTGAGAAGCTGCTGGCCTTACTCAACAACTGCGAAGATGTTCAAAACATTTACCACGATGCGAAGTTCGGGTAACTAGGTCGCAAACGGTGCAAACAAGTCCGCGTCATTTGCAAAACTTTTGAATTCCAGCGCATAACCGTTGGGGTCCTCAAAAAAGACGGTGCGCTGTTCGCCGGGTGTTCCCTCAAAGCGTGCTGAAGGCTCAATAATCATTTTTACCTTTCCTTGAATTCGTTCGCACAGTGCACGGTGGTCGGTGGGTGTTAAAACAATACCGAAGTGCGGAATAGGAACACTGTGGGCATCAACGGCATTGTGAGCCTGAGGCAAGGGGCCTGTGCCGGTCACGTGAAAGACCAGTTGGTGGCCGAAGAAATCCAAATCAATCCAATGGGCGCTTGTGCGTCCGGTCTGACACCCTAAGGTCTCGCAGTAAAACGTACGCGTTTCTTCAAGGCAGTCGGTGGGCAGTGCGAGGTGAAAGGGGCGAACAGTCAAAACGGTCTCCTAATGAGTACAATTTGAGCGGGCTGTGAATCGTGCTTGCAGTTTAGCCTAGTGCAATCAACTCATGCGACAGTCAGTGGGGTCTGGTGAGTCGTATTTTCAATGGTTGTTGGGTGCGATCTAACGGATCATTCGCACCGTTGGTCGAATGTCCGGATTGGTTTTTAAGCGCGTCAATACTGGGCAGATTCATCGCGTGGATCTAAAACATTCTTGTGAGTCAAAAAAACATACTGTATGTTCAAATCACTTTAAGACAGCGTCATGGGCTGGGGCCACGACAGCGCTGCCTGCTCACTCAAAGAATCAAACATAAGGTCAAATAAGGGGTAAATTATGGACTTAGGTGTCTCCGAAAAAGTCGCGCCAGTTTTAGAAAGTGTGCGCAATTTTCTTAACGAAGAGGTCATTCCGCTTGAGGCTGAGTACAAGGCTGAGATAGAGGTTGGATCGCCTTGGGAGTTTACGGCGCGCCAGACTGAGATTCTGGAGAGTCTGAAGACGAAGGCACGTGCGCAAGGGCTGTGGAATTTTTTCCTTACGGATAAAAAGGGAACCGGGCTCAACACCGTTGAGTACGCCTACCTTGCCGAGGAAATGGGTCGCTCGTACATCGGAGCTGAGGTGTTTAACTGCAGTGCACCCGATACCGGCAACATGGAAGTGATTCATAAGTACGGGACTGAGGCGCAGAAAAAACAGTGGCTCGAGCCGCTTATGAACGGTGAGATTCGGTCGTGTTTCGGTATGACGGAACCCGATGTCGCTTCGTCCGACGCCACTAATATCTGCACCAACGCGGTATTGGATGGTGAAGAGTGGGTCATTAACGGCGAAAAGCACTGGACAAGTGGTGCCGGTGATCCGCGCTGTAAAGTCATGATTTGTATGGTCAAGACAGATACTGACGCGCCCAAACACTTACAGCAGTCGCAGATCTTGGTGCCCCTGGACGCGCCCGGCGTTGAGATTGTTCGGCCACTGACGGTATTTAACAACGTCGATGCGCCACACGGTCACATGCGGGTGAAGTTGACTGACGTTCGCGTTCCTAAAGAAAATATTATTCTTGGCCCTGGCCGAGGCTTTGAAATTTCTCAGGGTCGTCTTGGCCCGGGTCGTATTCACCACTGCATGCGCTCTATTGGCTCTGCGGAGAAGGCGCTGGACCTTCTGTGCACACGTGCAACGACGAGAACCGCTTTTGGGCGACCGCTCGCAAAGCTCGGTGGCAACATTGACATCATTGCCGATGCACGTATGAACATCGAACAAGCGCGTCTGCTCACGCTAAAGACCGCATGGATGATGGATCACACGGACCCCAAAGAAGCACGTATCTGGATCTCAATGATCAAAACGGTTGTGCCTAACATGGCGCTTAAAGTTATTGACGACGCTATTCAAATGCACGGTGGTATTGGCGTGTCCAACGATACGCCACTGGCGAGTATGTGGGCGGGTCAACGCACCTTGCGATTGGCTGATGGTCCCGATGCGGTTCACCGTATGGTGGTTGGTCGTCATGAGCTCAAGGGTTACAGCGTAGTCGAAGATGCTGGCGCCACATTCCGCGACGGTTAATAAGCTAGGGAGAAAGAGATGGCAACTCAATGGGTTGAACCCGATGACATGGTCACGATGGCGGGGACTAAATTTCCACCCAGTGACTGGATGACGGTCGAACAGGATCGTATTAATACCTTTGCGGATTGCACTGAAGATCACCAGTTCATTCATATTGATGAAGACGCTGCTGCACAGACACCCTTTGGCGGCACCATCGCCCACGGCTTCTTGACGCTCTCTTTGCTGACAAAGCTGAGCTCAGAGAACTCGATTGGCGTGAAGGGTGTGGTGATGGGTGTTAACTACGGCATTGATAAACTGCGGTTCTTAGCGCCAGTGCGAGCGGGTAAGCGTATTCGGGCACACACGGAGGTTTTGAATGTCGATCGCAAGGACGCGAATCGCTTTTTGGTCAAAACCGGTGTCACCGTGGAAATAGAAGGTGAAGAAACGCCTGCGCTCTATGCTGAGTGGTTGGGTATGCAGTTCATCGCTTAATAAAATAAACAGTGTTAGTGAGGTAGTCACACAATGACAATTCGTTATGACGGTCAGGTAGCGATCGTTACTGGTGCAGGCAATGGCCTGGGTCGCAGCCACGCAATTCAACTGGCGGCTCGGGGTGCAAAGGTTGTTGTCAATGATCTGGGTGGGACAGTCGATGGCAGTGGTGGTGGCAGTACCGCCTCACAAGCCGTGGTTGCCGAGATCGAGGCGGCTGGGGGTGAGGCAATGGCTCATGGAGCCAATGTTGCTGACTTCGAACAGGTCCAGGACATGGTCGCAAAGACGATGGAGCGTTGGGGGCGTGTTGATATTTTAGTCAACAACGCGGGCATCTTGCGTGACAAGAGCTTTGGGAAAGGATCGTTAGAGGACTTCAAGTTGGTGCTCGACGTCCACCTTATGGGCAGCGTGAACTGCACGAAAGCGGTCTGGGAAATTATGCGTGAGCAAAACTACGGTCGTATTGTGGTGACGACGTCATCAAGTGGTCTCTACGGTAATTTTGGCCAGAGTAATTACGGCTCAGCCAAAATGGGTGTGATCGGGATGATGAACACACTCGCTCAAGAGGGCGCCAAAAATAACGTCAAGGTCAACGCGCTTGCGCCGACTGCGGGTACTCGTATGACAGAGGGGCTTATTCCGGATCAGGCGTTTGCTTTGATGACGCCGGAGACGGTGACGCCGGCCGTGCTTTATTTGGTATCGCAGGATGCGCCGACACGCACGATCTTGGCGGCGGGTGCAGGAGGTTATGCGGTTGCGAAGATCGTAGAAACCGACGGTATTTATCTGGACGATGCTGATCAGACGCCTGAAGCAATTGCTGAGCACTGGGATGCGATCGCCAACAGCGAACCCAAGCAGCTGCAAGCGGGATTTGAGCAGACGGTTAAGTTCCTTGGAAAGGCTGCACAGGCAAAAGGTATTTCACTCGAGTGATGCACATCACCGACTTAACACGCAATTAAACATTGGTCCGTAACGGGCACAGGGAGAAAAGAATATGAAAGAAGCAGTGATCGTTTCAACAGCTAGAACACCCATTGGCAAAGCCTACCGAGGTGGTTTTAATAATCTGCAAGCGCCGACGATGGGTTCTCACGCAATCCGTGCTGCGGTTGAGCGTGCCGGCATTGAGAGTGATCGGATTGAAGATTGTATTATGGGTGCGGCGCTGACTCAGGGTACATCGGGTATGAACATCGGTCGGAATGCAGCACTGCGCGCTGGACTGCCGGTGTCTGTCTCTGGCATGACGATTGATCGTCAGTGCTCTTCAGGTCTCATGGCCGTCGCTACAGCGGCTAAGCAAGTCATGTACGACGGTATGGACGTGGTTGTTGGCGGTGGTCTGGACTCTATTTCTCTGGTTCAAAATGAGCACATGAATTCTCACAGACTGGTCGACAATGAGCTCGTTGGTGTTCAGAAAGACATTTACATGCCCATGTTGCAGACTGCCGAAGTGGTCGCGGCTCGCTACGGTATCGCGCGCGACGCAATGGATGAATACGGTCTGCAATCGCAAGAGCGGACGGCTGCGGCGTACGCGGCGGGTCGATATGACGCTGAGCTTACACCTGTGACTTGCGACCGTATTGTTTATGACAAAGCCACGGGTGAGCAGTCGACGGCTGAGGCGACGGTTTCAGCGGATGAAGGTGTTCGGCCCTCGACACTCGAAGGTGTTAAGAGCCTAAGAACTGTGATTGAGGGCGGCACGATTACTGCTGGCAACGCATCGCAGCTTTCAGACGGCGCGTCGGCGCAGGTGGTCATGAGCAGCGAGTTAGCGAACTCTCTGGGCCTTGAGCCCCTGGGTGCTTACCGCGGTATGGCAGTGGCGGGATGTGCGCCCGATGAAATGGGTATCGGTCCCGTGTTTGCTGTGCCAAAGCTCTTAAAGCAGCACGGACTCACGGTTAATGACATTGGTTTATGGGAGCTTAATGAGGCGTTCGCCGTGCAGGTGATCTACTGTCGCGACACCCTGGGTATCGACAACGACAAGCTGAACGTGGATGGCGGCGCTATTGCGATTGGGCACCCCTACGGTATGAGTGGCTCGCGCATGATTGGACACGCGCTTATTGAAGGCAAGCGTCGCGGCGTTAAGTATGTGGTGATTACCATGTGTGTCGGTGGTGGTATGGGTGCAGCCGGTCTGTTTGAGGTCTACTAAAATGGTTAAAGCGGTCGTATGCAGTGAACACGGGCTTCCCGATAAGCTCTCTTTGGCCCATGACTGGGAAACGCCCGAGCTCGGCGCGCACGATGTGCGAATGGACGTTAAGGCCGCGGGGCTCAACTTTCCGGATGTCTTAATTATTCAGGGCAAGTATCAAATGCAGCCGCCCATGCCTTTTGTGCCCGGTGGAGAGTCTGCTGGGATTGTCACAGAGGTAGGCTCTGCGGTCTCGCGTTGGTCGGTTGGCGACAGTGTGATTCAGCTCGGTGGTGTTGGCGGCTTTGCTAGCGAAGCTGTGGTTAATGAGAATGCTTTGCTGCCTAAACCGGAAGGCATAGACTTCACTGCAGCAGCGGGCGTGGGTATGACTTACTTCACGTCCTACTACGCACTCAAGCAGCGAGGACAACTTAAAGCCGGTGAAACCATGCTCGTCATGGGTGCGGCCGGCGGTGTCGGGAGTACGGCGGTTGAGCTTGGAAAAGTCATGGGAGCCCGCGTCATTGCCGCAGCGAGTTCTGATGAAAAGCTCGAACTGTGCAAGCAACTCGGTGCTGATGAGGTCATCAACTACAGCAATGAGTCGATGAAAGACCGCATTAAGGAGATTACTGGTGGCAAAGGGGTCGATGTTGTCTACGACCCCGTGGGTGGCGATTATGCAGAGCCGGCGGTTCGAAGTATGGCGTGGAACGGCCGCTACCTTGTGATTGGTTTTGCATCTGGCCCCATCCCCAGTATTCCGCTTAATTTGACCTTGTTAAAAGGCTGTTCTTTGGTGGGCGTGTTCTGGGGTCGCTTTCTGGCGGAGGAGCCGGCTGAGCAGCAACAAAATGTAGAGGAGCTGTGGGGACTGTTCCGCGATGGCAAGCTGAACCCTGTGGTTACGGACGTATTCCCTATCGAGGAGTATGAGGCCGGTTATGCTGCAATGATGGAGCGGCGTGCCAAAGGCAAAGTTATCTTCACGTTTTAGGTGATGGACGGCTTCTCTTTTCAGTCGGTTAAGACGACGCTCGTACAATCGGGCGCCGTCTTACACCTTTCGAGTCTCTTGGCAGAGCGAGGGTTGTCCCGTCCCTTGTTTGTGACCGATGCCATGCTCATTGAACTGGGCGTTGTTGTACCCTCAATCGATCACCTACGGGAGACCTGTTCCAGCGTCACTGTGTTTGATGGTATTGAACCCGATCCGTCGGAGCGCGTGGTTGGCGCGTGTTTAGAGGTGTTTGAATCAGGGCAATGTGATTCGGTTATTGCCATCGGTGGTGGCAGCTCGATGGATGTGGCGAAGGTCGTTTCTGTGCTCGCCAGTGGTCAGCAGGCTCTGTCAGAGATCTACGGTGTAGGAATGGTGTCGAGTCCGCGTGTACCGCTTTTTTTGGCGCCAACGACGGCAGGAACAGGTTCAGAGGTTACACCAGTTGCTATTATTACCACGGGTGAGACCACTAAAGCCGGTGTGAGTTCGCCAGTGCTGTTACCCGATGTTGCGATTCTTGACGCGTCGTTGACGTTGGGACTGCCTCAGCATATTACGGCCATGACGGGTATTGACGCGATGGTTCACGCGATCGAAGCCTACACCTCAAAGATAAAGAAAAATCCTATTTCCGACATGTTGGCGCTCAGAGCCTTGACGCTGTTGGCTGGAAATATAAGAACAGTGTTAAGAGCGCCGGACGACGTGTCAGCACGAGAGGCGATGTTGTTAGGTTCAATGTTTGCAGGGCAGGCGTTTGCCAATGCCCCGGTAGGCGCCGTTCACGCGTTGGCTTACCCGCTGGGCGGGCACTACCATATACCTCACGGCCTGAGTAACTCCTTGATGCTGCCGACCGTACTGTCCTTCAATGCCGAGATTTGTCCGGAGCTCTATACCGAGCTGGCGGCCGTGATCCCTGGGGCCGCGCGATCGGCCCAGGGCCTGATCGACTGGCTGAAGGCGTTGATTGATGACAGTGGTCTTCCGGCGACGCTTGCGCAGGCGGATATTCCCGAGAAAGCCCTCGCAATGCTCGCGAAAGATGCCATGTTCCAACAGCGACTGCTGATCAATAATCCGAGAGAGGTCGATGAAGCCACCGCTTTGCGACTTTATCGTGACGCTTGGAGTGGATGGTCTTGATCGAGAGAGCCACACCGTCAGCGAGAGACCAGTTTTCAGCCTTTTATCCGCTCAACAGTCGCTGGGCAGATAATGATATTTACGGACACATTAACAACGTCGCTTACTACGCTTTTTTCGATTCGGTGGTGAATCGCTTTTTGATCGAAGAAGGTGGGATGCAGCCGGGTCTAGATCGCGTTGTGGGCTACGTGGTGAATTCATCGGCAGACTATTTTTCGCCACTGACCTACCCGCAAGACCTGGAATTGGGTTTGCGCGTGGCGCGTCTGGGCGAAAAGTCGGTCACTTGGGAAATCGGTGTTTTCGCTATTGGTGCCGCGTTGAGTAGTGTGACGGGACGTTTTACACACGCCTTCGTCGATCGTGAGGCCAACTGCTCAGCGGTCATTCCTGCGGCTATTCGTGACGCAATCGAATCGCTCGACTAGTCTTCTTCTGCGATCAGGTTCTCTCTTTTTTTCATGGCGTAGCTCAGCACGATGAGAGTCACTAGGCCTGCAAACAAAGGCGGATAAGTCGGACTTATTTGATATAGCACACCCCCTAAAACAGGGCCGATAACAAAACCTGCCGCAGGGCAGGCGGTGATTAACCCGGCGGCGCCTCCTTGCTCATCGCGAGACACGGCCAAGGACGCACCCGCCGACATTGCGGGTCCAAGAAGTCCTAATCCCGCTCCCATAAACGCCATGCCGACGAGAAGTCCCGTGAGGTTGTCTGCTAATGCAATAACGCCTGCGGCGACGAGGTTGGCGACCAGCCCCATACGAACAAGGTTAAGGGCTGGGCCGGTGTAGCGTTGAGAGACAGAAAGCTGAAGCGCTAGCGTGAAAAAGGCTGAAACCATGAGTGCTGCGCCTGTGTATTGAGCGGTCTCAACACCTGAGAGTGAGAGACTGTCTTGAATACGAAAGCCGAGAGTCTGTTGTATCGCCGAGAAGCCGGTGAAGGTCCCAATTGCGCTCAAGAGGTAGACGCGCAGGCGTGCGTCGAGGAATGAGAGACGAGGAACTTGTTTTCTGGAGGGGCCTGGGTGCTCTCCCTCGGGCAGGTATTTGAAGACAACAAACACCGCGATGAAGGTCAGAAAGGCAGCAACGTAGAGTGGGAATAAAAGGCCCAGTCCAGCCAGTAGGCCCGCCACAACAGGACCAATGATTAATCCTAGACTGTTGGCAGTTCCAAGGCGTGCCAAGGTTTGTGTTCTAAAGGCTCTCGAGCTGTGGTCGGCCGCATAGGCGGTCACTCCCGGACTTGTGGCGGCCATCAGCGATGACTGCATGCAACGACAAATCAAGGCGGTGAAATAGAGCGTCCAGCCGGTGAGAATACCTTTCATGCCTAGTGCAAACACGGCGGCAAAGACCACGGTTCCTACTGCATATCCGGTTAGACCAATAACAATGACAATCTTGCGGCCAATTTGATCAGATTTGCGGCCCCACCACGGCGAACAAAATGTAAAAAGTAATGCTGAGGTCGAGATGATGGACGTTGTCTGAATCTCGCTCAGCGCCACTTCCCGCCCAAGCGGTGGAAGGATTGCGAAAATAAACGCCTGACCGATCGCGTTAGCGAGCAGACCCGTAATTAGAATGAAAAACGAGGATCGACTGAGCTTTGCGGGTGCAGTGACGGCGGCGGCGTCAGCCTTTGTCATCAGGTGCTGATCCAAGCTTTGCCGTAATGGCGTGGTACGAGGTTGGCAAAAACTTGGTAAGGGTGTGCATGAGCCATGCGTCCCAGCCAATAAATACTCGGCGGCGACCTGCCAAGGTCCCCTTTAAGATCACCTGAGCGGCCTTCTCAGGCGTCGTTCGGGCCACTTGTTTGAAGGCTTGGTCTCGCTCGGCGTCGGAGACGTCAGCCGCTTCGCCATCGGTGCGTGCGCGCAGCGCAATATTGGTCGCGATGCCGCCTGGGTGAACACAGGTCACCGTTAATGGTGAATCCCAATATTCGGCTTGTAGCGACTCGGTAAAGCCCCGCACGGCAAATTTAGCACTGTTGTAGGCACTTTGGGTCGCTATACCCACCATTCCGAAGATCGACGAGATGTTCACAAGGTGGCCGGCCGGTGAGGCCTCTAGTAGAGGAAGAAATGCCTTTGTAGACCACACGACACCCCAGTAATTGATGTTCATCAACCATTCAAAATTTTCAAGTGAGGCGTCGCGGAACGGAGACGCATAGCCCACACCGGCATTGTTAAACAAAAAATCGAGGCTGTCGTTTTCGGCACAAATCATGTCCGCCCAGGTCTCGATTTGTTCGCGGTTCCCGCAGTCGACAACGGCTGTCGAAACAGTCACTCCATCGCTGTTTAACATCCCTGCTGTGGCATCTAGACGCTCGCGGTCAATGTCACACAGGTAAAGATCAATGCCGCGACCATTGAGGTTGATCGCAAGCGCGCGTCCAATGCCGTCACCCGCGCCCGTGATGACTGCAGTTCGGTTTGATTGATTGGTCATTTGTGGTTCTCGATTAAATACATATCATTGCCGTTAAAACGGCGTTTACTGGCGTCCTTTTTCATGGACACTAAACGGTCATAACCGTACACTTGAACCTTAGCGCATGAACGAACAGGTCGGCGACTTTTGAGTCAGTCCGGCGCTTCTTTGTGTGCGCTCGACAATAACATATCCAGCGTTGTGACGTTTGAAGAATGTAGAGGCAAGGAGAGGCCTTAAATACGCTGAGATAAACATTCTCTGGAGGATATCGAGTGTATAAAACGGCTGTCTTGGCGCTCGCAGACGGCACAGTTTTTCGTGGTCGTTCGGTCGGAGCAGACGGAAAAACTGTGGGTGAGGTCGTTTTCAACACGGCAATGACGGGATATCAGGAAATATTGACTGACCCCTCATACGCGCAGCAGATTGTAACGCTGACGTACCCCCATATTGGAAACACAGGAACGAATGCGGATGACGCTGAATCGTCGGGCGTTCACGCGGCAGGCTTAGTTATTCGAGACCTTCCTCTAATCGCGTCGAATTTTAGGTCTGAACAAGACCTTGGCGACTACCTCGTCGAGCACAATACGGTGTGTATTGCCGATATTGATACGCGCAAGCTGACACGAATTATTAGAGAAAAGGGTGTGCAGGCGGGTTGTATTTTGACCGGCGAGGCAGCCGATGAGGCCCTCGCGATTTCAGAGGCGCAAGGTTTTCCGGGTTTGAAGGGAATGGACCTTGCAAAGGTCGTTACAACGACGTTGCCCTATCAATGGAGTGATGCGACCTGGCAGCTGGGCGAGTCCGTGACCCATGCACCGGCGCCTCGCTTCCATGTGGTTGCCCTCGATTTTGGGGTGAAGCGAAATATTCTTCGGATTTTAGTGGATCTGGGTTGTCGCGTGACGGTTATGCCTGCCCAGAGTACCTACGCCGACGTTGTCGCCTTGCGTCCAGATGGTGTTTTTCTCTCAAACGGACCGGGCGACCCGGAGCCCTGTGATTACGCAATCGATCTGGCGCGCCAGGTGATGGACGCCGGGACGCCGTTGTTTGGAATATGCCTTGGGCATCAGATTTTGGCATTGGCCAGCGGCGCCAAGACTGAAAAAATGAGTCACGGACACCATGGTGCGAATCACCCTGTTCAAGACTTATCGAATGGAACGGTCATGGTGACGAGTCAGAACCATGGATTTACTGTTTCGGACATTGATTTCCCCGAGACCCTTAGTGTCACTCATCGGTCTTTATTTGACGGTACTGTTCAGGGTATTCGGCGCACGGATACGCCGGCTTACAGTTTTCAGGGTCACCCGGAAGCGAGTCCGGGACCGCACGATGCCAAATATTTATTTGACGCCTTTATTGAGGCAATGACCCGCGTGGTCTCTTCCCGAGGAGCCGCCTGATGCCAAGACGAACCGATTTAGAGAGTATTCTCATTCTCGGTGCAGGCCCTATTGTGATTGGCCAGGCTTGTGAGTTCGACTACTCGGGCGCTCAAGCATGCAAGGCGCTCCGCGAGGAGGGATATCGCGTTATTTTGGTGAACTCGAACCCAGCCACCATTATGACGGACCCTGCAATGGCGGACGCGACCTATATTGAGCCCGTCGAGTGGCAAACGGTTGCAAAGATAATCGAGAAAGAGCGACCGAGTGCATTGCTGCCCACTATGGGTGGTCAGACCGCGTTGAACTGTGCGCTGAAGCTCGACGCTGAGGGTGTACTTGCGAAGTACAACGTCGAGATGATCGGCGCGACTCAAGAGGCCATCGACAAGGCTGAGGATCGCGAAAAGTTCGATATCGCGATGAAGAAGATCGGTCTAGAAACCCCGCGCGCGGAGATTGCCCACACGCTGGAAGAGGCTTTTGGCGTCCTGGAGAAGGTGGGCTTCCCCTGTATTATTCGGCCGTCCTTTACGATGGGTGGATCCGGCGGTGGCATTGCCTACAACCGTGTCGAGTTCGAGACAATTTGCAAACGCGGATTGGAATTATCACCGACCAATGAGTTGTTAATTGACGAGTCATTGATTGGTTGGAAAGAGTTTGAAATGGAGGTGGTTCGAGACAAGAACGATAATTGTATTATCGTTTGTTCGATCGAAAACCTTGACGCAATGGGCGTGCATACCGGTGACTCGATCACCGTGGCTCCTGCACAGACGCTGACCGACAAAGAATATCAGGTAATGCGAAACGCCTCTTTGGCGGTGTTGCGTGAGATTGGTGTTGAGACTGGTGGTTCCAACGTGCAGTTTGGACAATGTCCAGATACGGGACGCATCGTGGTTATCGAAATGAATCCTAGAGTCTCGCGGTCCTCTGCGCTTGCCTCAAAAGCGACGGGCTTTCCCATTGCAAAGGTAGCGGCAAAGCTGGCGGTGGGATACACACTGGACGAGTTGGCGAATGATATTACCGGTGGCGTTACGCCGGCCTCCTTTGAACCCGCAATTGATTATGTTGTTACAAAGGTGCCTCGTTTTGCATTTGAAAAATTTGCGACCGCAGATGCTCGATTAACGACCCAAATGAAGTCTGTGGGAGAGGTCATGGCGATTGGACGTACGTTCCAAGAGTCCATGCAAAAAGCATTGCGCGGTCTGGAGGTTGGATCGGCAGGCTTTGAGCCGCGGCTGGTTGTGACAGACAATGATTCACGCGTTGAATTGATTAAGCAGCTGACGCATCCGGGTGCAGATCGCATTTGGTACCTCGCCGATGCATTTCGAGCCGACCTTTCCCTCGAGGAAATCTACGGCTACTCCGGTGTTGATCCCTGGTTTTTGGTTCAAATTGAAGACATCGTTCGACGTGAAGAAGCGCTCCAGGGTCGCTCGCTTGACGCGTTGACCTACGACGATCTTCGCGTACTCAAGCGGAAGGGATTCTCGGACAAGCGTATAGCAACTGTGCTGGAAGTCCCCGAACATGCAGTCCGTGATCGTCGCCATCGCCTCAATTTGCGTCCGGTCTACAAGCGAGTTGATACCTGTGCGGCTGAATTTTCGTCTGCCACCGCCTACATGTACTCCACTTACGAAGAGGAGTGTGAAGCTGCTCCAAGTGATCGAGAGAAGATCATTGTGTTGGGCGGTGGGCCCAATCGGATTGGTCAGGGTATTGAATTTGATTACTGCTGTGTTCACGCGGCGCAAGCGATGGCGGAGGACGGTTATGAGACCATCATGATCAACTGCAATCCGGAGACCGTCTCGACCGACTACGACACGTCGGATCGTTTGTTCTTTGAGCCGGTGACGTTAGAGGACGTTCTCGAGATTGTTGATCTTGAAAAGCCCAAGGGTGTCATTGTTCAGTTTGGCGGTCAGACCCCGCTTAAATTAGCACGAGCCCTAGAGTCCGCGGGCGTCCCTATTATTGGCACAACACCGGATCAGATTGATCGCGCAGAAGACCGCGAGCGGTTTCAAAAAATGATTCAAGAGCTGGACCTACTTCAGCCTGCAAATACGACGGTCAGAAGCGTCGATGCGGCGGTGGTTGCTGCGCAAGATATTGGTTTTCCGCTCGTTGTTCGACCCTCTTATGTTTTGGGAGGTCGTGCGATGGAGATTGTGCATCGCAAAGAGGATCTGTTGCGCTACATGCGCGACGCCGTTCAGGTTTCTGACGACTCGCCCGTGTTGTTGGATAGCTTTTTAAGTGCCGCGATAGAGGTCGACATTGATGCGGTCTCGGACGGACAGCACGTGGTCATTGGTTCGATTATGCAGCACATTGAGCAGGCGGGTATTCACTCGGGAGACTCTGCGTGTTCACTACCGCCTTACAGTTTGCCGGCTGACGTTCAAGATGAAATGCGCGACATTGTGAAGGCAATGGCCATTGAGCTTGAGGTGAAGGGGCTGATGAATGTTCAGCTGGCCTGGCAGGACGATGAGATCTTTGTGATCGAGGTTAATCCGCGAGCGTCGCGGACGGTCCCCTTCGTCTCCAAAGCCATCGGTGTTTCACTGGCGAAAATTGCTGCCCGCTGCATGGCCGGCCAATCACTCCAAGCGCAGGGATTCACTAAGGAAGTGGTACCGAGTTACTTCAGCGTGAAGGAAGCGGTGTTGCCCTTTAATAAGTTCCCCGGCATTGACCCCATTCTTGGACCAGAGATGAAATCTACGGGCGAGGTGATGGGCACGGGACTGACCTTTGCCGACGCTTTTGCAAAGGCTCAGCTGGGTGCGGGAGACGTTACGCCGCAGTCTGGATTGGCCTTGTTCAGTGTGCGAGACGCGGATAAAGCCGCCGCAATTGATGTCGCCAAGCGACTTGTCGATACTGGTTTTACGCTCGCAGCAACCAAGGGCACTGCTGCTGCGCTTAAGGAGGCGGGCCTTGACGTCCGGTTGGTGAACAAGGTTGCGGAAGGTCGACCGCATATTGTTGACCTTATTAAGAACGACGAAGCGTCACTCATTATTAATACGACAGAGGGTCGAACGGCGATTCTCGACTCGGCATCTATTCGGTCGAGTGCCGAGCAGCATCAGGTGTTCTACACTACGACTTTGGCTGCAGCCGACGCCATATGCATGTCGTTGGAGCGAGAACCTGATGGGCAGGTCCGCAGGCTGCAAGACTTGCATGTGAGTTTGGCAAATGAATAAAGTCCCGATGACGGTCGCAGGTGAAGCGACACTGCGAGAAGAGCTTGAGCGATTAAAAAAGGTCGATAGACCGCGTATTGTCGCAGCGATCGCCGAGGCGCGAGAGCACGGTGATCTCAAGGAAAATGCGGAGTATCACGCGGCGCGTGAGCAGCAGAGTTTTGCCGAGGGGCGGATTAAGGAGCTTGAATACAAATTATCGAATGCGCAGGTGATCGATATTTTGACGCTCACGCCTACTGGACGTGTTCTATTTGGGGCGACCGTGGATTTGATAAACGTTGATGACGACTCTCAGGTCACTTACCGCATTGTGGGTGAGGACGAAGCAGACGTTAAGCAAAATATGATTTCCGTGAGTTCACCCATTGCGCGAGCGCTCGTCGGTAAGTCAGAGGGCGATGAGGTTGTCGTCAAAGCGCCGAGTGGTGATATTTATTACGAGATTGAACAGGTGCGCCACCTCTGACGTCGAGGTGACGGTCTGACTGCCATGTCTAATACCCGGAATTTGATGAGCCTTTGGTCTCTTTCAGTCGGTGCGTCTGCAAGTGTGAGCTCGGTAACGGGCGGCACGGGTAATGCGGCCGCACAGCGGTTAATCGATATTGGCTTTCGCAAGGGGCAAACGGTCAGCTGCCTCCTTCAACCTGGTTTTGGAGCGCCGCGCGTTTTCGCCTTGGGTAATGCGACCTACAGTCTCGATAAGGAAACCGCCGACCTCGTTATTCTCACGGACGACAGACCATCATGAAGAACGTGCTTCTAGTGGGTGCACCAAATTCAGGGAAAAGCGCGCTATTTAACCGATTAACCGGATTGCAGCACAAGGTGGCCAACTACCCTGGCATTACGATTGACGTAGGCTCTGGTGCATTGCGATCAGATACCCGAGCACAGGTTTGGGATTTCCCCGGGACGTACTCTTTAAATGCGATCTCTGGTGAAGAAGAAGTGGCAATAGACGCCCTTCGTTCAGCATTGGCAGACGAGCGACCTGCAGTCGTCGCTATGGTGCTGGATGCAACCCGACTCGAAAAAGGCCTGACCTATTGTCTGCAGGTGGCCCGCGAAGCTGCACGGTCTAAAAAGCCATTTCTAGTGCTGCTCAACATGATGGATATTCTTGAGCACAATGAGCTTGCACTTGATCTCGACGGATTACGTGCGTCGCTGGGTGTGCCTGTGCTGCCGGTCAGTGCGAGAACCGGTAATGGCGTTGAGGCCGCCGAGGCGGCGCTGCTCAATGCAAGTGCAGCGCAATCGCCTTGGGCAGATACGCCCGATGCACTGATTGAGGGCTCGGCCCAACAAATAGCCGATCGTTTTGTTCCTCAGGGTGAATTATTAGTGCGTCGGCAGGCCAAGATTGACAGCTGGTTGCTTGGGACTGCCTCTGGCGGCGTGGCTTTTGTCGTTATTATGACGCTGTTTTTCCAAGCGATTTTTACATGGTCGGCACCGTTAATGGATGGCGTCGAAGCATTTATTTTGGGTCTTGGCGCCTGGTTAGTGCCTTTGGTTCCAGAGGGGATTTTCGCCGACTTTTTTGAGGATGCCGTATTTGGTGGCCTCGGTGCATTCTTGGTGTTTGTGCCTCAAATCTTTGTTTTGACGCTGATTATTGGCGCTTTAGAGGACTCCGGGTATCTCGCAAGAGCCGCACTCATTTGTCACAGACCACTGAGCTATTTTGGTCTGTCGGGCAAAAGTTTTGTGCCATTGCTTTCTGGGGTGGCGTGCGCGATACCGGCTATCTATGCCGCGAGAACGATGTCGTCCCGGCAAGAGCGTTTGATGACCTACGTTGCTATTCCACTGATGCCCTGCTCCGCGCGATTACCCGTTTACGCACTGCTGATCACGGTCTTAATTCCCGATACGACGGCCTTTGGTGGGCTGTTGGGCTGGCAGGGTCTCGTCATGTCCGGTATTTATTTTTTTGGCATTGTATCGGCACTGCTTGTGGCCTCCGTTGCAAGCAGGTTGGGTGAGTCTGAGTCGCGTAAGCAGGCCTTTATACTCGAGCTGCCCGCGTATCGGACACCCAATATCTTGCCCATTATTCATGCGTCGGTGAATCGGGCCGGGCACTTCATACAAAAAGCGGGCAGTATTATTTTCACTGTTACGGTTGTGGTCTGGTTCCTGGGCTACTTCCCCAACGGTGGCGAGGATCTGTCGGCGTCTTGGTTGGCAGTGTTGGGTACTTGGATTCAGCCTGTTTTTGAGCCACTCGGACTAGACTGGCGTTATGGCGTTGCAATTTTGGCCTCGTTTTTGGCCCGGGAGGTCTTTGTAGGGACTTTGGGTACTATTTTTGGTATCGAGAACGCAGATGATGACCCTGCGCCGCTTGCTGAGCGGATCACAGAGTCGGGGCTGACTGCGGCGTCTGGCGCGGCGCTGGTGGTGTTTTTTACGATTGCACTTCAGTGCGTTTCGACGGTGGCGTTGCTTGCAAGAGAATCAAAGTCGACCGGTTTTGCCATGCGACTGCTGTTGAGTTATCTCGTTTTAGCCTGGATTGCAGCATTTGCAGTTCATGGATTGGTTTCTCTATTCTAGCGAGGCTCCTCGCGTGCATGCTGAAACAGCTTGAGTTCTGTGAGGAGTAATTGTGCTGCCATTCGAATCATTAACGAATGGTGATGCCTCCTTTGTCTGTCTGCCCCCGCTTCTATTTCCTGTTGCAGCTGCGCAATTTGCACAGTCGTCAGGTCATCAGGTAGGTTCACTGAGAACGAAAAATCAGCGGTGTCCTGTGCTTCCCCATAGACCTTGAGGAGTAAGGCTGTGGCATGAGCGATCAACGTCTCGTCGGCGCCTTTGTCTCTGAGGAGGGCGGTGAAATTTTCCGTTAAAAACGCATAGGCCTGCTTCTCACGACTCGGAAATTCGAGGACGTTAGACATTAAAGAGGGCGTTGAAGGTTCGACTTCCGCGGGTCGGCACCCGGTGAGTGCCGCAGCAGTGTCGCGGTGTGACCTATTTTTTGGACGAGTTCGGCGGCGCTGGTTTCTGTGAGGCTTTTTATAATGGTGTCGCGGGCCTCTCGATCTCCCACGTTGACTCTAATTTTAACGAGTTCGTGATCTGTCAGTGCACGATCGAGTTCACTCTGAATGCCTTCGGTTAAGCCTTGGCCGCCCACAGTTACAATGGGATGAAGTTTGTGCGCAATGGCGCGATATTGTTTCAGTAATCGGTTTTCCACGTTGTGACTCTCAGGTGGTGAGTTGAATAGTGTACGAACTGGTATTCTACCGGTCATTGGTTCAGGAGTCCCTCAAAATGGCAAAGAAGCGTAGTTCGAGTAAGGCGTGGCTCAAGGAACATCGCGACGATGTTTATGTCCAGCGTGCGCAAGCCGAGGGCTACCGATCCAGGGCCTGCTATAAGCTTCTCGAGCTCAATGACAAAGATCGGTTTATACGGCCGGGAATGACAGTGGTTGATTTGGGCAGTGCGCCTGGAGGTTGGTCCCAAGTCGCCGCGCACCTTGTGGGGCATAAAGGCCGAGTGGTGGCGAGTGATATTCTTCCAATGGACGCGTTGGCGGGCGTTGATTTCATTGAGGGCGATTTTACCGAGCAGACCGTGTTTGATCACATTCAGCAGGTCATTGGGGAGAGCGTCCCATCCGCTGTGCTCTCAGATATGGCGCCTAATATGAGTGGCATCGTCAGTGTGGATCAGCCCAAGGCGATGTATTTAGTCGAGCTTGCGCTCGATCTTGCGGTGCAGATTCTCCCCCAAGGTGGCGTTTTTGTGGCCAAAGTATTCCATGGAGAAGGATTTGATGAGTGGCTCAAATCTGTACGCGAGCGTTTTCTGACGGTCCACAGTCGAAAGCCTGCTGCGTCCAGACCCCGGTCTAAAGAGGTCTATGTGGTGGCCAAAGGTTTTCGCGGATAGAGCCAATCCCAAGAAATTCGCGTAGATCCTTGAAATAGGGTGTAACCGTCTCCATGTCTCTGAAAGTGCGCGGTTTTGCGAATAGCCCGCTATAATGGTGATCTGTTAAGCGCCAACGTTAGGTCGGAGGATGGTGATTTGAACAATATGGCGAAGAATATGTTGTTGTGGCTCGCGATTGCAGCAGTGCTGTTGTCGGTGTTCAACAACTTCAATACACAGGGTCAAAACGAGCAAGTCGGTTACTCTGCGTTTATTCAAGAGGTGCAGAATGATCGCCTGTCGAAGGTGGTCGTTGACGGCTTGTCCATTAGTGCCGAGCGGAAGGATGGGTCAAGTTTTGAGACCATTCGACCAATGGTGGAAGATCCAAAGCTGATGGATGATCTCCTCACCCACAATGTGGTTGTTGAAGGTAAGCAGCCGGAGCAGCAGTCTGTTTGGACCCAGTTGCTCGTGGCGAGCTTCCCGATTTTAATCATCTTGGCTGTATTTATGTTTTTCATGCGGCAGATGCAAGGCGGTGGCGGTGGTCGTGGTGGTCCGATGAGCTTTGGTAAAAGCAAAGCAAAGTTGATGGGCGAAGATCAAATTACCACCACTTTTGCCGATGTCGCAGGCGTTGACGAGGCCAAGGAAGATGTTCAGGAGTTAGTCGAATTTTTGCGCGATCCCAGCCGGTTTCAAAAATTGGGCGGCCGGATTCCGCGCGGCGTGTTAATGGTGGGTCAGCCCGGAACCGGAAAAACGCTTCTCGCTAAAGCGATTGCGGGCGAAGCCAAAGTCCCGTTCTTCTCAATTTCTGGTTCTGACTTTGTAGAGATGTTTGTCGGTGTGGGCGCCTCGCGAGTCCGCGACATGTTCGATCAGGCAAAGAAACAGTCCCCCTGCATTATTTTTATCGACGAGATCGATGCGGTTGGACGACATCGAGGCGCCGG
>DGPO01000024.1:70208-72445 GCA_002390485.1 Halieaceae bacterium UBA4438
TACGTCCGGGTCGTTTTGACCGTCAAGTGACGGTGGGCCTGCCTGATATCCGCGGCCGTGAACAAATCTTAAAAGTGCACATGCGCAAAGTGCCACTCGCTGAAAATGTTGAAGCCTCAAAAATTGCGCGAGGAACGCCTGGGTTTTCAGGTGCAGACCTTGCTAACTTGGTGAACGAGGCGGCCCTTTTTGCCGCGCGCGCGGGTGTGCGCTCGGTCGGTATGCAGCACTTTGAGCTTGCGAAAGACAAGATCATGATGGGCGCTGAGCGGCGTTCAATGGTGATGTCCGAAAAAGAGAAACTCAACACTGCGTATCATGAGGCGGGGCACGCCATTGTGGGTCGACTCATGCCTGAGCATGATCC
Organism: Halieaceae bacterium UBA4438; assembly: GCA_002390485.1. Classification (GTDB taxonomy): domain Bacteria; phylum Pseudomonadota; class Gammaproteobacteria; order Pseudomonadales; family Halieaceae; genus Luminiphilus. The sequence continues at coordinate 70,576 of DGPO01000024.1, forward strand.
GGTCTATAAGGTCTCGATTATTCCCCGTGGGCGCGCACTGGGCGTGACCATGTTTTTGCCCGAGGAAGACCGCTACAGTCACACACGACGTCACATTATCAGTCAGGTCACTAGCCTGTTTGGTGGGCGTGTCGCGGAAGAGATGACGCTGGGTAAAGAGGGCATTACCACCGGTGCGTCCAACGATATTCAGCGCGCGACAGAAATTGCACGCAATATGGTGACCAAGTGGGGTCTATCAGACACCATGGGTCCGCTTTTGTATGACGAAGGTGGCGAAGAAGTATTCTTGGGACGCTCTGCGGGTCAGCCTTCAAAAGCGATGTCAGATGAGACAGCGCGGGCCATCGACAAAGAGGTGCGATCAATTATCGACGAGTGCTATGAGAACGCTCGCGGTTTGCTTGAGGAGCATCGGAGCAAGATGGACATGATGGCTGAAGCGTTGATGCAGTTCGAAACGATTGATGCTGGGCAAATTGATGAGATTATGGAAGGCCGTAAGCCCAGTCCGCCAGCGGATTGGACTGACGGCCCTTCAGACTCGCCATCGGATCCAGAAGCGTCTTCGCCCGGTGACGAGAGCGTGGGCGATCCGATCACGCACTAGATACTCGTGGTATCTCGCCTGAACTGCGGCGGGCGCCACCTTTCGCTGGATACCCCCCAGATCATGGGCGTTCTCAACGTGACGCCCGATTCTTTTTCCGACGGCGGTGCGCTCCTCTCTAGCAACGGTCTCCTCGAAGATCGCCTTTTAGCACGGGCGTCCCAGATGGTTGCCGATGGTGCGGTGATTCTAGATATTGGTGGCGAATCCACTCGACCCGGGGCTGAGGCCGTCTCCACGCAAGAGGAGCTTGACCGGGTGATGGGTGCGATAGCGCAACTGTCCTCACGCGTGGATGTTATTTTGTCGGTCGATACCAGCAACCCTGTCGTTATGCGAGAAGCCGCAACATCAGGCATTGGAATGCTGAATGATGTGCGTGCGCTTACACGCGCTGGTGCGCTCGAGGTTGCAGTGCAGACGGACTTGCCGGTCTCACTCATGCACATGTCAGCAGAGCCGGAGTTAATGCAGGCGCACACCGACTATCAAGACGTGGTCAGCGACGTGATGGTATTTCTCAAATCACGTGTTGAGCAGTGCCTCGCAGCCGGTGTGGTGCGAAGCCGGATTCTTATCGATCCGGGTTTCGGTTTTGGTAAGACGGTGTCACAAAACTACGAAATATTGCGCCGGCTGCGTGAATTTGCTTCATTTGAACTGCCACTCTTGGTCGGACTCTCTCGAAAGTCTATGATCGGCGCCATTACGGGCCGACCGGCTCCGAATCGGGTTGTACCCAGCGCGGTGCTCGCGGTTTTGGCTGCACAGGGTGGGGCGGCGGTTATTCGAGTGCATGATGTTGCAGAAACGGCCGATGCACTGGCTGTATGGCGTGCAACAAAGGGGGAGTTGTGACACGAAAATATTTTGGTACCGACGGCATCCGAGGGCGCGTGGGTGACTCGCCGGTCACGCCCGACTTTATGTTGAAGTTAGGTTGGGCGACTGGAAAGGTTTTTGCAGGCAGCGACGGATCAAAGCCGACGGTTGTGATCGGCAAAGACACGCGGGTTTCAGGCTACATGCTCGAGTCCGCCTTACAGGCAGGTCTGGTGGCTGCAGGTGCCAATGTGAAGTTACTCGGGCCACTGCCGACGCCGGGGATCGCCTTATTGACGCGAACCCAAAAAGCGGAGGCAGGCATTGTCATTAGCGCGTCGCATAACCCTTATTTTGATAATGGCATCAAGTTTTTCAACGATAAAGGCAGCAAGCTGTCGGATGATCTTGAGCTGCAAATTGAAGCCATGATAGACA
>DGPO01000126.1:0-393 GCA_002390485.1 Halieaceae bacterium UBA4438
GACAACCATGGTGTTGGTTGCCGTGTTTGTTCCCATTGCATTCCTACCGGGAACCTCGGGCAGACTGTTTAGAGAATTCGGGCTAGTGCTGACGGTCGCCGTTGCGATTTCGTCATTTGTCGCACTATCCCTCGTTCCTGCCTTAATGGCGCGCTTGGGGAAACCAGAAAATATTGGTCTTGAAGCAACGCAACCCAATCTTATTCAGCGACTTTACAGCGCGGCGCTGCGCACAGTTTTGAATTTCCCTTTGATGTCGATCATCGTCTCTGTTGGTCTGGCAGCGGCCGCCGCAAGTGTTTACACCTCTCTGGACAGCGAACTCTTACCCACCGAGGACCGGGGCAAACTCAATATGTTTGCGCGTGGACCTGCCGGCGTCGGACTGCCCTA
>DGPO01000126.1:411-635 GCA_002390485.1 Halieaceae bacterium UBA4438
ACGGAGCGTCAGTCGGACCAGATCGAGGCTATTTTTCAGCCCTATCTTGAGTCTGGTGTCATTGATCAGCTTTACACCGTCGCCGGCCGATGGGATCCCAACATTATTTATGTCGTTGGTACGCTCAAGCCATGGAACGAACGTGAGATTTCCCAGCAGGAGCTCGCCGCTGAGATTCAGCCCGAACTGAACCAACTCCCGGGCGTAACAGCGCGAATTTACGG
>DGPO01000126.1:755-2054 GCA_002390485.1 Halieaceae bacterium UBA4438
CGAATCGACTACACGCCAACGCAAGCTCAGGTGGCTATTCGTATCGACAGAGAGCGGCTGGCCGACCTCAACGTCTCCATTAACGAACTCGCTCAAACCTTACGCGTCATGGTCGACGGCGTTCGAGTCATTGACCTGAACGGTCGCGACCAGTCTATTCCAGTGGTACTCAAAGCCGGTCAGAATCGAATTCAAGGTCCCAACGACCTGGTCAACCTGTTCGTTCGATCACAGGAAGGGCAACTAATCCCGCTCGCGTCGCTGGTGACCGTGGTCGAAGAAGGTGTCCCCGATGAACTTCGTCGGTTATACCAACGTCGCTCGATTAGCATCGATATGCAAACCGTGGAGGGCGTCGACTTACAAACCGCCGTCGACGACTTGACGGCATTAGCCAAAGAGGTCGTACCGTCTTCAATCAGCGTCGTGCCAGAAGGTGAAGCGGCCCGCCTTGGTGAGTCGCAACGCGACTCCTTCTACGCGTACGGTCTTGCCCTACTCATTGTGTTCCTCGTTCTCGTTGCACAATTTGAGAGCCTTACCTCATCACTTGTCATCATGACCATCGTACCCTTTGGCTTAGCCGCGGCAATTTTTGCTCTGTTCATTACTGGCAATTCCTTGAACGTTTACTCGCAAGTCGGATTGGTAATGCTTATCGGGCTCATTGCTAAAAACGGCATCTTACTGGTTGAGTTTGCAGATCAGCGACGCGACGCCGGTGCGTCGGTCAGAGATGCGATTGAGGATGCCGCCAATATTCGCTTACGGCCCATTGCAATGACCCTGATTTCGACGGTCCTTGGCGCCCTCCCCTTAATTCTCTCATCGGGTCCAGGTTCCGAGGCCAGGGAGGCCGTGGGATGGGTCGTGTTTGGTGGTCTGGGGCTGACGGCCATCTTTACGCTATTTTTGACACCGGTGATCTATCTCGCACTCGCTCGCTTCTCAAAACCGAGAGCTGATGCACGCCTCCAACTCGAGCGAGAGCTCGGCGCCGCGACAGACCTTTAAACCCGAACGGCCTCCGAGCTCGCATTGACGCTTCCGTGGATAATACGAATGAAGGGCGTGCGCAATACAGCGGTAATCTCTCCTTCATTTTTGCCCTATTTGTGCGACTATTAATGGGCGAATTCAATAGAGGTCACCGCTCGTGGCAAACATTAAAATCAATGGTAAAGACCATTCATTAGACGGTTTAGACCCCACTATGCCACTGCTGTGGGCACTGCGTGACCACGCCGGAATACAGGGCGTAAAATACGGGTGCGGCGTTGGTCAATGTGGTGCCTGCAC
>DGPO01000126.1:2196-11159 GCA_002390485.1 Halieaceae bacterium UBA4438
CATGATGTAGCGCAGTGCGGCTACTGCCAAGCCGGTCAAATCATGTCCGCAGCGGCGCTGCTTGAGAAGAATCCCAGCCCAACTGATGACGAAATTGACAGCGCCATGAAAGGCAATATTTGTCGCTGTGGGACCTACGTGCGAATTAAGTCAGCCATTAAAACGGCCAGTGCGGCGATGGTGGCCGGCGCCCTCTTCTACGATGCGACAAATACAGAGGAGACGCTGGTATGAGTCACGGTAACAAAACACTCAACAACCCCGACCGGCGCGACTTCTTAAAAGTGTCGTTGGGCCTGGCCCTCACATCGACCGGCGGTGTATCCGTGATGTCTCTCGCCGCCGCAGAAGCGTCGGGAACACTGAATGCCTATGTACAGATTAATGCCGACGGCAGTATCACCATCTATGCCCCAAACCCCGAAGTGGGGCAAGGTGTGAATACCTCGCTACCCATGATCGTGGCTGAAGAACTCGACGCCAACTGGGATGAGGTCGTTTGCGAAGCGGCACCCATCGCGCAACATTACGGCATGCAGTTTGCCGGAGGCTCGCTGTCGACGCCCATGCGGTGGGATGAACTCCGAAAAGTGGGCGCCACTGCGCGAACGATGCTGGTCCAGGCGGCGGCGCAGGAATGGGGGGTCCCTCAGGACGCGCTAAGCACTCGCTCATCCATGGTCCTGCACGCGCCCACAGGACGCGCGACACACTACAAGAACTTGGTGAGTCGGGCTTCCTTACTCGCAGTCCCTGCCCAAGGCACGGTCGTACTTAAAACACCAGACCAGTATCAGTTACTGGGCAATCGCGTTGTGAATGCCTCTGCTGAGCACATTGCAACAGGTCAACCCATCTTTGGAATCGACGCTAAGACGCCAGGCATGGTTTACGCCAGTTTCGTGAAATGTCCAGCCATTGGTGGCGTCGCAAAGTCGGCTAATCTCGAGGAGATCAAAGCGTTACCTGGAATTATCGACGCGTTTCTAATCGAAGGTACACCCGGACCCTACAACTTTGATATCCGGGAGTCTTACGCGACCCAATCGGGTGTCGCTATTGTTGCGAAAGACACGTGGTCGGCCTTTAAAGCGCGCGCATCACTCGACGTTAATTGGGACCTTTCCGCCGCCTCTAAAGACAATACGCAAGACATTGAAGCGCAGGCGCTTAAAGCACTGGCCGACGGCAAAGTCGAGGAGGAGATTGAACGTGTCGGCAATGTCGACGACGCCTTCGCCAATGCGGCGATTACGGCTGATGCCACCTACTCAACAGATTTCGTGTCGCATGCGCAGCTTGAACCACAAGGCGTTTTAGTCTCGGCAGCCACCGGCAAGGTTGAAGTTTGGACAAGCAGTCAAACACCCGTCTTTATTACCGCGAATCTTGCGAAACTCCTTAACGTCAGTCCCAAAGAAATTACGGTCCATCAGATCAGAGGGGGCGGTGGTTTTGGTCGGCGCTTGTCTAATGAATACGTGTTTGAAGCCGCTCTGATTTCCCGCAAGGTCGGTGCGCCGGTAAAGCTGCAGTGGAAACGCGAAGATGACATGGCGTTTGACTACTTCAGAGCGCCCACGTATTACCGACTGCAAGGCGCAGTGGCTCAGGACGGGCAGTTGACGGGCTGGAAAAACTTACTCGCCGCCGCATCAGCCGATGGTAAAAAAGCGAATTACGGCGCCAGTTATCGCCCCTTCGACTTCCCTGGAAAAGTCATCAAGAACGTCTTAATTGAACAGAGCTTTGTGCCCTCTCAAACGCCCACAGGCGCGTGGCGAGCACCTATTTCCAACGTCTATGCCTTTGCAGAGCAAAGCTTTATCGCCGAGCTGGCGCATGCGGCCGGGCAAGACCACGAGACCTTTCTACTGAATGCCATTGGTCATCAAGGACATATTAAAGAAGATGATCCCGCCAGCCTCAACACAAAGCGCGCTCACGCCGTCATAACAGCCGCCACGCGTGCGGCAGGTTGGGGTCGAGAACTCAAAGAAGGTCGAGGACTGGGACTGGCCTTCTTTTTGAGTCATGCAGGCCACATTGCGGAGGTCGCCGAAGTCAGTGTTGAAGGCAAAAGCATTACCGTTCACGACGTCTGGGTGGCAGCGGACGTGGGGCAGGTGATCAATCAATCAGGCTTGGAAAATCAACTGCAAGGCTCTGTTATCGATGGACTAAGTACTCTGGCGGCGCAGAGTATTTCCGTGGTCAACGGCGCCGTTGTGGAAAGTAACTTCGACACGTACCCATTACTGCGGATGCCTCAAAGCCCAAGGGTGCACGTCGACGTCCTGAACTCAGGTTACTCGCCCACGGGCGCTGGGGAACCGGCATTACCGCCGCTGGCACCTGCGGTCTGCAATGCAGTCTTTAACGCCTGTGGTCAGCGAATACGGTCTCTCCCCATCAGCAAGGAAGGCTTTACGGTTGTCTAAAGAGAGTGCGGCGTACGAGACATACAACAATCTGGAATCAGAACGGTTTGGAGCCTGGTGATGCTTGAGTCCTTTTGGGGGGTCATCTTGGTCATCGTGCTGATCATCTGGAGTCGGAATATCGGCAAAAGTAGAAAGGTGCTCGAAAAAAAAATGGAGTCCTGGAGCATTGAAAAGCTGCATGCCTATGCCGACGAAGCCGACAAGAAGCGCTCACAACACAACCGCGAAATGGCCCGAAACATCGCCACCCGCAAGGCGTTCGAGCAGTCGCGTTAGTCAGCTAAAATACAGTGAGTGCGAGGTAGCGCCCCACCGAGGTAGGGCTTTGCCTAGGGCCCTAGCGCGTTAAGGCGGCAACAGACGGACTCGACTCAGAGTCCGTACGAAGATCAGCATTCATCACTGGAAGTGTTCGAATACGCTTCCCCGTAGCGTCAAAAATCGCGTTGGCAAGCGCGGGCGCAACGCCCGGAGTTCCCGGTTCACCCGCCCCACCGATGTCAGCACCGCTGTTGATGATGTGCGTTTCGATGACGGGGGCGTCATGCATGCGAATCGCGTCGTAGTCAGCAAAACTACTTTGCGCCACTGCGCCATTTTCGATTGTAATATCACCGTACATTGCAGCACTCAAACCATAGATAATGCCCGACTCGATCTGCGCTTTCATACCGTCTGGTGAAACAGCGTAGCCCGCATCAATGACCGCGACTACGCGATCAACCCAAATCTTTCCGCTCGATACAGTCACCTCAACGACCTGCCCGACAATTGAACCGAATGACTCTTGAAGCGAAATACCCCTGCCGCGGCCCTCTTCCATGGGCACAGACCAACGCGCCTCGGCAGCAACACGGTTCAGAACTGCCAGCATTCTTGGCTTATCTTTAAGCAGGGACTGGCGGTACTCATACGGATCTCGAGCACCCGCATGTGCCGCCTCATCAATAAAAGACTCGGTAAAGAAGCCATGCTGCGAATGATCAACACTTCGCCATGCGCCGAACGGCACGTGTGTCGGACTCGCCACGTGACCAATGTCTTGCGCCGCTACTGCATATGGAATCAGCGGTGCCTCGATTGGCTCGTGCTTATCAACGTACGTGTTATGCCAAGCGATCAAATTCCCCTGAGCGTCGAGTCCCGCCTTGAAACGGCTGTGAACCGCAGGGCGATAGAAATCTTGGCGAATATCCTCTGCACGCGAGTAGACCAATTGAACGGGCTTTCCCACCGCCCGAGCAATGAGTGCGGCTTGTAGCGCATAGTCCGCGTTACTTTTGCGTCCAAAACCACCGCCCAAAAAGTGGTTGTGTAACGTTACCTTGTCAAAGTCTAGCCCCAGCTCGGCAGCAATGTGCTGTCGAAAGCCCAGCGGGTTCTGGCAACCGACCCAAATTTCGGCCCGATCTGCCGATACCTCCGCTGTCGCATTAGGCGGCTCCATGGTGGTGTGCGCTAAATAAGGCACGCGATAATCAGCAGAAAGAATCGTTTCGGCGTTATCGAAAGCGGTTGCTGCATCTCCGATCACAACGTCATTTTTTCGATCAGTCGACGCGGAAATATCACGTTCAAATTGCTGAAAAATGGCCTCACTTGAAATCGATTCATTACCTTGAGTACTCCACTCAATCGTCAGCGCACTTAACGCTCTCTCTGCCTTCCAGTAGCTGTCAGCGACAACCGCGACAGAGTCGCCTGCAGAGTATGAGCCGATCATCCCCTCAGCACTCAGCGTTGGGAGCTGAACAACGTCGATAACACCCTTCATTGCTCTGGCGGCTCGCTCATCCACCCGTTTCAGTGTGCCACCAAAAACCGGCGTCCGCTTTATCGCGGCATAGACCATGTTGGGACGCTTAACGTCCATGGCGAACAGGGCTGACCCATCGACTTTGGCAGGTATGTCGTGACGCGGCTTGCTTTGCCCCATCACGCTATATTCACTCATTTTTTTGAGTTGAGGTGTTGACGAAGGTGTTTCCTGCGCCGCCGCAGCGGCAAAGTCAGCGTAGGGTGCGGAACGACCGCTACCGTCGTGATAGAGCGTGCTTTTTGCCGTTCGAATCTCCTCCGCCGAAACCGCCCACGTCTTCGCCGCAGCACGTTTCAGCATTTCGCGCACGGCGGCGCCCGCAATACGAACACCGTACTGTCCAGTGGCGCGAATACTGGTACTGCCACCCGTAATCTGCATACCCAACGACTCAGATAGCTTCAGCATCAGACCGTCAACTGTCGGCACAACAGCGCCGGGAAAATCAATGCCTTTGAAAAGATAGCCTCGACCAAAGGTATAGTTGGCGTATTCAGTCTCAGCAGGGGCCTCTTCAAAACCCATCAAGTCCCAGTCAGCATCGAGCTCTTCCGCGAGCATTTGTGCAAGCGCAGTCAATGCGCCTTGCCCCATTTCCGCGTGTGGCAAAATAGCCGTCGCGCGATTATTAGCATCTATTTTGACGTAGAGGTGAAGCAGGTTTTCACCCTCGCCCGCCACCAAATGACCTGCTGTCTCTGTTGGATTTCCGGGACGAACCGCAATCCCAACCACGAGCCCTGTACCACCGACGACACCCGCTGAGAGCACGGCTCTTCGCGTCCATTTACCCATTTTGAGAACCCTCCATAGCGTTGTAGAAGGAGGCGCCGGCGACTTGCTTAATCGCGGATCGAATACGCCCGTACATACCGCAACGGCAAATATTACCGCGCATGGCTGAGTCAATATCAGCGTCAGTTGGATTTGGATTGACCGCTAACAGGGCGGCAGCCGACATCAGTTGTCCGGACTGGCAGTAGCCGCACTGAGGCGCTTGCTGATCAATCCAGGCTTGCTGCAAAGCATGGAGCGAACCGTCAGCACTCTTAAGACCTTCAATCGTAGTGACAATTGCGCCCTCTAATGAGGCGATCGGTGTTGTGCATGAGCGCTGCGCGCGTCCATCGACATGGATGGTGCAGGCGCCACACTGCGCCATACCACAGCCAAACTTAGTCCCTGTGAGATCAAGTTGCTCGCGAATGACCCAAAGTGCTGGCGTTTCGGGATCTGTGTCGACAGACCGGACCTCGCCGTTAAGCGTAAACGTTGTCATAAAAGCTTTCCCTGCTCATTATTATCAGCCGCTTGAGCCGCGTTGTTCGGTACGAAGGCACCTGATGCGACTGGACGATATACCCTAACGGCATACATGCCTTGCTTAGCAACTATTGACCGCGGGTCACTTACTCTAATGACTACCCGTCATTTGTCAACAAAGGGTACTATACAAGCATGAACACAACCGTTAGCAGTATTAAGCGCGCCCGGACGCCGGCACAAAAGAGTGATCGAAAAGACACCATTTTGTTGACGGCGAAAGCCCAGTTCTTACAGACGGGATACGAAGGCTTTTCAATGGCCGTTTTGGCCCAGCGCGCAGGTGTGGCAAAGGGCACCCTCTACCTTTACTTCGGGACCAAAGAAGAGGTTCTGATGTCACTTTATAACAGCGAATTCGATCGTTTATGCGCCACGTTAGTCAGTCAGGTGACCCCCGGGTTTACAGATCGCGAGTTCATCAACGCGGTCTATAGGGCAAGCATTACCGATCCAGTCTTTTTAGCCTTGCACGCCAGGCTCAGCACGGTGATTGAGCACAATATTTCAATCGACGCATTGATCGCCTCAAAGCGGGGCATGCTCGAACAATTTAATACCTTAATCGCTGCAATAGCCGAGCACCTCGACCTGTCTCACACTCAAACGATGGAGGCGTTTAGCGCCTTTTCAGCACTATTGACGGGATGCTTCGACGGACACGCGCCAGGATTATTAGAGCGTGAAGCCATCCCCGATGATGTTGCTCATTTCATAGACCTGTTCAACATGGAGCGACGCTTTAAACAAAATGCTTATCACATTCTTCAGGGTATTCGATCCGTTGACTAATAGCCGAAATCTGCACCGTCCGACTCGAGCACAGGCCCGCCAGGCGACGAGGCTCGGGCTAGGGATGTATTAATCGTGTCAATGCAGCTCGCGAATATGCTCACGCAATGGCGCATCGATCGGGACTCACATGAGTGGGTCTTGGGTACCGTTTATAAAACCGAGGGATCGAGCTATCGAAAGCCGGGCGCAATGAGCCTGATCGGCTCCGGGGGTCAACAGCTGGGACTGTTGAGTGGCGGCTGTCTAGAAGCCGATATTCGACTCAATGCACGTAAAGTCATGGCCACAGGAGTCCCCGTTAGCATTCGATACGATGGCGATGATGAAGATGACCTCGCCTTCCGACTGGGTATCGGTTGCGGTGGCGTGGTCTACGTGTTGCTCGAACCCGTGAGTCGTGAAAATAATTATCAGGGGCTTTCTGACATTCATGACGCCCTCACCAAACGTCAAAGCGGCCTTTTCAAACAGCACATACCCAAAGCAGGACAGTCGAGTCGATCCGCCGAATTCACACTCGACTCAGCACTCGTTCGTCACGGAGCGCGCAGCCGCCTTGAACAGGTCGAAGATGAAAGCTGGCTGGTCTCTTCGGTAACACCAACACCCCACTTACTCGTCGCAGGCGGCGGTATCGACGCACAACCGGTTGTTATGTTTGCCAAGCAACTCGGATGGGAGGTGTCTGTCTGGGATCCACGACCTGCTAACGCGAGAGACGAATTTTTCCACATGGCAGACGCTAGATTGCGCTGCCACGCCGATGAGCTTGGTCCTTGGATCTCGGAGCAATCGGTGAACGCGGCAATGATTATGACGCACAGTGTTCCTATGGATGCGCAAAGCCTGCAGGCGATCCATGGTCGGCAACTGGATTACGTGGGGCTCTTAGGCCCTCCCCACCGCCGGCAAGACGTGCTGAGTGAAGCCGGTCTCGTCGACACCGCGTTTGCCCCCTTCATTGACGGCCCAGCGGGTTTTGATATTGGCGGGGAACTGCCAGAAAGTATCGCTCTGGCCGTTATTGCACAGTGTCACTCGGCTATATTTGGGCCCCAGTCTAGTCACAATGGCTAAGTTAAAGCTCGGTATAGTCATCCTGGCCGCTGGAGCGGCGAGCCGCTTTGGACGGTGCAAACAACTCGCAGAATTCCAACATAAACCCCTCCTCCAACACGTTATCGACGAAGCGAAACAGCTCAACGCCCAGGAACTCGTGGTTGTTACCGGCAGGTGGCACGATGCGATTAGCGAGGCCCAACGAAACGGAACAATCAGTTCCGTAACGCTCATAAAAAACGATCGATGGCAGCAGGGCATGAGTAGCTCCATTGCTCTGGCAACAGAGTGTATTGCCGACAGCTGTGACCAGTTACTGGTATTACTCTCCGATCAGATTTTAGTAACCGCTGACCAGCTCAAGGCGCTCGTGGAATTAGCCGGTGCGGGTAACGCCTGCGCAAGCTTCAAAAACACCCTTGGACCGCCCGCTGTTTTCTCAGCAGCGCTCTTCCCCTCACTCTTAACACTGTCAGAGGCCGTGGGCGCTAAGCAGCTACTGTTAAATCCTGACTCTACGGTGAGAAAAATGCGGCTAGACGCTGCTGCGTGGGATATTGATACGCCGGAGGATCTTGAGCAATTGAGTGACTCGAGTGCCTACACTTTTGGAAATTGAGGAGTTACTGCGATGAATAACGAGCTTCAAAAAGCCATGTGGAACGGACGTGCAGGTGCCAGCTGGGTGCGACATAATTCGCTATTAGAGACGCTACTTGGGGAACCAGGCCATGTGTGTATGGATAGCCTCAGACTGATCCCGGGCATGCGCATACTCGATGTAGGCTGTGGATGCGGCAATCAGACATTAGATTTGGCCGCTCGGCTCGACACAAGCAGCTTGGTGACTGGTATCGATATTTCGGAACCCATGCTTGCGCTTGCCGGCGATCTCAAAGACGCCAACACCGATTCTCTGGGTGCCGACGTGGAGTTTTTACTGGGCGATGCCAGTGAATCCCTGTTCCCAGATGAGCAATTTGACGCGATTTACTCCCGGTTTGGTGTCATGTTTTTCGCTGACCCGACGAGGGCTTTTGCGTCCCTCAGGGTCGCTTTGAAACCGGGCGGCCAACTCGCATTTGTATGCTGGCAAGAGCCGCGACTAAACCCCTTTTTTACGGCACCGTTGCAAGCCGCCTTGACCGTTCTTCCGCCACAAGCTCCGGCGACACCGGACGCCCCAGGCCCGTTTGGTCTTGCGGATAAAGCCAGGGTCTCAACAATTCTCGACAGGGCGGGATTTCAGTCAATCACGGTGACCCCACTGGCGCTGAAGCTCTCTGTAGGCGACGCACAATCCTTTGACGAGATTTTTGAGGAACTCGTCCAAATTGGGCCCGCGGCAGCGCTGATTGCAGAGAGTGACGCAACGCTTAAAGCGCATGCGCGCAGCGCGGTTTACGCGCGTCTAAAAGACTTTTATGCGCCCGGGAGCGGTGTCGCATTTGACGCAAATTTTTGGTTGGTCACCGCTTACAACTAACCGGCCAACATACCCGTAAGTCCCGCACCCTGAGCTG
>DGPO01000126.1:11208-15945 GCA_002390485.1 Halieaceae bacterium UBA4438
GTGCTGGGTAAGTATCGGCCGCGCCCGACATCGAGTGGATTGTCCTCAACCTGCTCCGGGAAGTGCCCGTAAAGCTGTCCGCCCTGAACTGCACCGCCGAGCACCATGGCATTGCCCCCCCATCCGTGGTCCGACCCCTTCCCATTGGACGTTAACGTTCTACCAAAGTCAGAGATGGTGAAGGTAGTTACCTGGTTGGACAGTCCCAGCTCCTCCATCGCTGTTTGAAACTGACCAAGCCCGGCGTCGAGCGCAGGCAACATGTTCGCCTGCTGACCGAGCGTATCTTCATGATGATCCCATCCACCATAGGTCACAAAGAACGTCTGACGGGTCACTCCGAGTTGCTCGTGGAGGCCTGCAAGCTCAGCAATACGCTTCATTGCGACCGAAAACGAGTCTCCTGCAAACGGCGTAACCAACGGCGTTGCTTGTCCAAGTGCACTATTAAAGAACTCACCGGCATCAATGGCTGACTGAATTTTACTGCCGTAAACCGTCTGCAACGTTGATGCCGCTGGATCCGTCATCAAACGCTCAAATGATCGCTTGAACAGATCGTTATCAAAACCACCGATGGTCTTCACACCACTGTTTGCATTAATCGCATACGACCCCGTCGCTGCTCCCGATTGAAAGGAATTGTTACCGGACAGGGAAATATTCCCAGCCAGCGACAAGCCGGAGTTCATACCCGGCAAAGCGTCGATCAATCGGCCACCAAACCCCGTTCCAGCACGATTCGCAGGCGTCGCGGTCTGCCAACTTAAAATTTGATCCGAATGCGAGAACAGTCCGAGTGGCAACCTCACACTTTCCGTCTCAAGTGCTGCTCGACTCGTTGGCTCAACCAACGGTCCTACGTTGGTGACCACTGTCGCTTGGCCAGCATTGAAACGTTGCTGCAAACTCGACATAGCCGGGTGCAGTCCAAAACTCACGCCCTCGTGCTCACCGTTCAAAGGCAATAGCGTCTGCTGACTGAGGGCCAAATCTGAACGCCTGGATTGATAGCGTCCGTAAGCCGTCTCCGATCGTGGTACCAAAATATTGAAACTGTCGGCCCCGCCGGCCAAAAGTACGCAAACAACGGCACGGTAGTCCTGCGTCGCACGGGCTTTTGCTGAGCTCAGCAAGGACATCGGTAGTGTGCTGGCCGCGGTCATACTGACCGCGCTGTTGAGGCCATAGCGAAGAAAATGTCGGCGATTCATCGTGGTACGTTCCTCTCTGAAATGGCTTGATCCGGCGATGTCAGTGCTAAATAGAGCACCAGCTTGACCTGCTCTTGTGCACTCAACCCCGCCGCATCGTCTAAGGCAGTAGCAAGAACCTCATGAGTGTGAGCGCTCATTGTCCCAGCAAAAAATAGCCGCTCGATTTGAAGCAAAAATGTCTCTGTGTCGCTGACCAGCAGGTTCAGCTCTGACAAGTCCAAGCGCATCTCTGCGAGCTCCGAATGGTTATGCATAGGGCTGTCGGTATACAGCACCTGAGCCATCAAATTGATAAAACCCACGACACTGTCTTCAGTGATGATTTGCATTTCGGGTGAAATCTGCCCCTGACCACCTTGGGGTCGATAAAATGGCGAGTAAAAATTAAACACACTGGGCGCAGACAGCACCATTTGTCCCGTTGCATTCTGGACAAAGAAACCCGTCACACCAATATCGCTTCCTTCCACCGGAGATGCATTAAGCGCTCGATTCACCGCAACAAAACGCCGAAAAGGCTCTCTAATACGCGACGATGTGGACACTTCGGGATCAGTCAAAATAGCGCGAATAACAGCCTTCAAATCCCCGCGCACGCCGGTACCGTTGTCTGCGAAGACTGAAGAGACACGACCGACATAGTCAGCAGACGGATTTGAAGTCACCAGTCGCTGAATGAGCTGTTTCCCCACGAAAGGAGCCACATTCGGATGGTTAAAGAGGTTGTCGATCGCCGCCTCGATGTCTTGAATACCGGACTGACCGGCGGGTACAACCGCGTTGTTGAGTAAATATTTTTCGCCAGACTCGTGGTATTCATCAAACATGATCATCGGCGCATAGAGCACCGCTCGATTGCGACCAAATCGGGGCTCCGCGTCGGCAGACCCAGCGTAGGCCAGACCCGTAAAAATCTTAGCAAACTCCCGAATATCGGTGTTGTCGTAGGTGGGCTGCGGATTACCGTCCGAGCTGAGTCGGTGGGTACCATCGGGATTGAGCTCATAAAGACCAATCGTGAACAGTTGCATGACCTCACGCGCGTAATTCTCGTCAGGGAAGGTGTTCGCCACTGGATCAGTCTTAGCGTTATTGACATGACTGAGGTAGAAGCCCATCGCGGGGTGGAG
The DNA here is from genome assembly GCA_002390485.1 of Halieaceae bacterium UBA4438. GTDB lineage: Bacteria > Pseudomonadota > Gammaproteobacteria > Pseudomonadales > Halieaceae > Luminiphilus. Next base: position 13,556 of record DGPO01000126.1, read on the forward strand.
GGTCACCGCCCGCAAAAGATCACGGTAGTTGCCGAAACTGTGCGCAAGCAAGGTGTCGTAATAATTCGAGAGGCCCACGGGATTATTGCCCAGCACCCCCGTTTCAGACACAACAAACAGCTGTGTCAGCGCGTAGGCCGTCAGCTGGCGAAGCTGGTCGGGCGCCGTTAAAGCGTTTTCAAAAAAGGCGAATCGGCGATATAACGCGGGCCGAACAGGACTGACCTGACTGTCAAATCCGTACTGAGCACCGTATCGACGAACAATCGGCTCATGCCCCGTAATGGGCATTTCAAACTGCGTATCCAGCCAGTCGTCAACGCCCGTCTTCGCTACTGCGTCAATATCACTTTGACGCGGACCAAAGGTGGCGACATCCAGTATTAACGCGGCGTCGCGATACTCCTCAAGGGTCGGTTCTGTGGGAAGCGTTGACCCACCTCCACCCGCACCACCGCCACCCGTATCGGGCACATTTGGCAATCCACTACTACTGCCGCCACCACCACCGCAAGCAGCCAGCACCGACAACATCACCGCAGCGACAAAAGATCGAATCATCATGACAACCTATGACTATCCAGTTCGTGTTTATATCCTATACGAATCGGCGGTATATACCCGTCGGCTAAGCACAGGATTGACGTTGCCGATATACTATGACGCGCACCTCGCAGAGGCGCGATTCCACCTCAACTACATCAGGATCCCAAATGAACAGAGAATTCGACGTCATCATCTACGGTGCAAGTGGTTTTACAGGTCGGTTAGTTGCCGAGTACATGGGCAGTACCTACGGCAGGTCGATTAATTGGGCAATGGCCGGCCGAAATACGGTAAAGCTTGCAGAAGTTCGTGACGAGATTGGCGCTTCGCCAGAGACGCCTCTTGTCACCGCAGATGCGGACGATCTCGACTCGCTGCGAGTGATGGTCAAAAGTGCTCAGTGCATTTGCAGTACGGTCGGCCCTTATCAACTCTATGGCTCTGAGCTTGTAAGGCTGTGTGCCGAAGAGGGCACCCACTATGTGGATTTATCGGGAGAGCCCGGGTGGATGCACGACATGATTGCTGCGCACCACGAGACAGCGCGTGCCTCAGGCGCACGCATCGTGCACAGCTGCGGATTTGACTCGATTCCTTTTGATCTGGGCGTGTACTTTCTTCAACAGCACGCGATTAAGACTACCGGTGAACCCATACCCCGTATTCGCGGACGAGTCCGGGCAATGAATGGCGAGTTCTCGGGTGGCACCGCGGCCTCTTTGGGAGCGACTATGGCCGCGCTCAAAACCAACCCAGGACTGATCAATATTTTGGCGAACCCGTTCTCGTTGGCCAATGGGTTTCAAGGCCCGACGCAACCCTCTGATGCTAAAGCCTATGAGGATGAGGCAATTGGTGCTTGGGTTGCGCCCTTCATCATGGCACCGATCAATACGAAAAATGTGCATCGCTCAAACGCGCTGTTAGGTCACTTATACGGCGAGAATTTCGAATACGACGAGATGATGGTGACAGGCCGCGGCGATCAAGGGAAAGCAGTCGCTGAGATGATGGCAACGAGCAATCCACTCGGAGGCGATGATGCCCCCAAACCCGGCGAGGGCCCCTCAAAGGAGAGCCGAGAGGCCGGACACTACGACGTTCTGTTTCTCGGCACCACCGCTCAAGGCGACACTCTTAAGGCGTCAGTCACCGGTGACATGGACCCAGGCTATGGCTCGACTTCGAAGATGATTGCTGAAAGTGCATTGTGCATCATCCAAGATTGCGCAGATCTGCCCGGGGGAGTTTATACCCCCGCCCCGGCCATGGGTGATCGATTAATCGCCCGCTTAACGTCTAAAGCTGGACTGACCTTCAGTCTCGAAGACTGACGGTAAAACCGCTTTAACCGCGGCCAAAAAAGCGGTGCTGAGGCAAATCCTCAGCGCCGCTCATCACCAGAAGCCCGGCAAATATCGCTAAATTCTTCACGAAATTTTGTGTCTCACGCCCCGCATCAACGCCTTCGTAGGTGTTCCAAAAGTCGTGCATACCCAGGTTAATAGCCAGTGTAAGTGCAGCGAACATCAGTGCAATTTGCCCAACGCGCAGACCAAATATGAGCATCAGACCCCCACCAATTTGCAAAACAATCGTGATCGGCAACAGCACTTCGGGCAGAGGAATATTGTGAAGGGCCATGTAATCCAGTGTGCCCGCGTATCCAGTTACCTTGGAAATTCCAGGCAGTAAGAAGTAGAGCCCCAGCAGGCCTCGGCCCAGTGTCACAGCAAATGTTTGCATTGTTATTATCCCTTTAGTCTGGTGATCTCATTGGGCCCTTAACGCTGGCCTAAAAAAAAGGGTGCCGAAGGCACCCTTTATGCTTGTTACGCGAGCGT
>DGPO01000126.1:16036-19165 GCA_002390485.1 Halieaceae bacterium UBA4438
CCCATAATCGAACCAATATTCCCATCGGCAACCGTCCGCAGAACACCCGTTTCAAGACACTTAAGCGCCTCAATCACTTGACGGAAGAGTAAGCGATCTTTGGCATCTGCATCGGACAAGGGCGAGGTTGTTGCCCCGTAGAGTTCAGCCAGGCCAGACCAGACCTCTTTGGACCCATCGGCACCGTATTCGTAAAAGCCGCCACCGTGGTAGCGACCCCCACGTCCGTAATCGCCAACCATGGTCTCGACAACCCCGGCCGTAATCGAACGATCGTCATCACCCACACTCAGTCCCATTTCTTTCCAGGTCTGTGACGCTTTGCGCGAGAGTTCCAAGCTCACCTCGTCATAGACCGTTAATGGGCCTACGGGCATACCAACCGCCTTCCCTAGATTGTCGATACGAAGCGGCTTCATGCCCTCGACGAGTAGCCGAACGCCCTCATCAAGGTATGTTCCAAAGGTTCGCGACGTGAAGAAACCCAATGAGTCATTCACCACGATCGGTGTCTTCTTGATTTGCTTGGTAAAATCAAAGGCTTTGGCCAGCGCCATATCACCTGTTTGTTCGCCCATGATGATTTCCACCAATGGCATTTTGTCGACAGGAGAGAAGAAGTGAATACCAATGAAATTTTCAGCATTCTGACTCGCTTGCGCCAACTGAGTAATCGGGAGCGTCGAGGTATTTGACCCCCACACACCGCCGTCCGCCAAGCGCGGCTCTAGGTCCCGAGTCATTTGATGCTTCAGTGTCATATTCTCAAACACGGCTTCGATAATTAAATCGCATCCGTCCAAGTCCTCGTCAGACGCAGTGGGATGGATCAGTGATAGGACCTGAGCCATCTTTTCAGAAGTCATACGCCCCTTATCGACCCGTTTTTGAAGCAACGCTTGAGTATAGGCTTTGCCCTTTACGGCCGCGTCTAGACTAATGTCTTTGAGCACCACCTCAATACCGACCATGGCTGACGAATAAGCGATGCCCTGCCCCATCATGCCTGCACCCAAAATGCCGACTTTCTCTGTTTTTTGTGGTGGGACGTCTTTCGGACGTGATGCGCCGCCATTGACCTTGTTCATCTGAAAGAAGAACGTATTGATCATATTTTTTGCTTGAGGCGTCAATGCGAGCTCGGCAAGACCTCGGCTCTCAATGCGCATGGCCGTCTCAAAGTCGACGGTCAATGCCTGAACGGCGACGTCGAAAATCTTCTCGGGAGCAGGGAGCAGACCGCGCGTATTCTTACGAATCATCGGCGCACCCATGGTCACCATCTGCGCAACTTGTGGGTTGCGAATGTTCCCGCCTGGAATTTTATAACCCTTGGTATCCCAGGGCTGAGTGCGCGCAGACTCATCGTCTTTATTCGCTAATAACCACTGCTTAGCCGCCGACAAAAGCTCATCTTTGTCCTCGATCACTGCGTCGATAAGACCCGATGCGAGCGCCTTTTCCGGGGCCACACGTTTCCCCTCGACGATGTATTCGTTAGCCGCCATCAGCCCCATGAGGTAAACCGCTTTCACATTGCCACCGCCACCAGGAAGCAGTCCCAGAGTCACCTCAGGAAAGCCAAGTTGGACGCTGCGGTTGTTCCAAGCAATTCGATGGTGGCACGACAAAGCAAGTTCCAGCCCGCCACCAAGCGCAGCACCGTTGATGGCTGCACATACTGGCGCATGAAGCTTTTCAAGTCGGCGCATTGCGGCTTTCGTCGCACACATACCATCGAAAAACGCCTCGACAGTCTCTTCGGTGACCGCACACAGCATATTGAGATCACCGCCTGCGAAAAACGTTGACTTCCCCGACGCCAAAACCACCCCAGCAAGGTCATCATCAGCTTCCAGCTTGCCCAGTGTCTCTTCTAATAGAGGAAGGAACGCGTCGCTCATGGAATTAACGGGGCCGTCCATGTCCATAGTGACGGTCACAATGTTGTTGCTGTCTTTTTCGTAATCAAAACTCATTGATATTAACTCCCGTTACCGCTTAGACGCGCTCGATGATCGTGGAAATACCCATACCACCGCCCACGCAAAGTGAAAGCATGGCGCGTTTCATATTGCGTCGCTCAAGCTCGTCCAACATGGCAGAAACCAAGCATCCACCGGTTGCACCGAGCGGATGTCCCATTGCAATCGCACCGCCAACAACATTAGTAATCTCGTGGCTGATACCCAGGTCCTTCATGTAGCGAAGGGCCACTGACGCAAAAGCTTCATTGATTTCCCACAAGTCAATATCGTCGACCGTCAGACCCGCCTTTTGCAGACATTTTTTGGCCGCAGGTCCCGGCCCGGTGAGCATAATAATGGGGTCTGTAGACAACACAGTGGTTGCAACGACGCGCCCTCGTGGTGTGAGGGCTAAATCTTTCCCAGCCTTCTCACTACCAATCAGCACAGCACTTGAGCCATCGACAATGCCCGACGAGTTTCCCGGTGTGTGGACATGATTGACCTTGCTGTACTCGTTGTACTTAGTGAGGATGACGTCATCGAAACCCATCTGACCAGGCACTTCGAACGACGGTTTGAGTCGTGACAGACCCTCAAGGGTGGTGTCAGGCTTAATGAAATCATCTCGCTCTAAAATCGTGATACCCGAAGCGTCTTTAACCGGCACAACCGACCGGTCAAACCAGCCGTTGTCTCTGGCTTGCGCGGCACGGCGTTGAGACTCCACAGCATACCCGTCTACGTCTTCACGGCTGTAACCGTCAATGGTTGCGATCATGTCTGCACCGATACCCTGTGGCACAAAACCCGTCTTTAGCGCGAAGGCCGGGTCGCTCGCCATCGCCCCACCGTTCGATCCCATGGGTACTCGAGACATGCACTCAATACCCCCCGCAACGACCAAATCCTCCCACCCAGACGCCACTTTTTGTGCGGCGGTGTTCACGGCTTCTAACCCTGAGGCACAAAATCGGTCGAGCTGAACGCCGGGAACGGACTCATCCCAATCTGCGTTCTGAACAATCATTTTCGTAATATCCGAGCCCTGCTCGCCAACCGGTGTGACACACCCCATGACAACATCGTCAACATAACTGGTATCCAGATCATGGCGCGCTTGTAGGGCCCGAAGTAAACCGGCTCCCAAATCCACAGGCTT
>DGPO01000046.1 GCA_002390485.1 Halieaceae bacterium UBA4438
AAACGTGGAGAGCACGATGGACCTTCCTGTTGGAACAAGCTACGAAGAGATATGCGACAACTTCACCTGGGATATACCCGAATATTTCAATATCGCCGACGCGGTTTGCGATCGCTGGGCCGATGACCCAAACCTCATTGCCCTGAGCCACGAGGCCATCGACGGCTCAGTCACCCACTACTCCTTTGCGCAAATCAAACAATACGCGAACCAACTGGCTAATTTAATGGGCAGCTTGGACGTCAGTCGGGGCGATCGAGTCGTTGTCATGCTGACTCAGTCTCCCGAGTGTGCAATATCGCACCTCGCCTGCTTTAAATCGGGCATCGTTTCATGCCTGGCATCAGTGCTGTTTGGACCCGACGGTATTCAGCACCGGTTACAAGGTACTGCCGCTAAAATATGCATTACCAATGCGGCTAATCTAGCCAAAGTGCGCGCCGTGCAGTCGTCGTGCCCTGACTTGCGCCACATTATTGTCATTGACGATGACGTCTCTGAGGGCACGCTGCCGTTTTGGCGGTCGCTGGCCGAACAGGCTGAAACTTTCCAAAACGTCAAAACGCGCAGCGAAGATACTGCGTGGATCAGCTTCACCTCAGGCACGACAGGTCAACCCAAAGGCGTCCTGATGCCTCACCGATTGCTGCTCGGGAATAAGCCCCTGTTTGAGTATTACTACGACTATGGACCTCGGCAAGACGATCGGCTTTGGTCTCCAGCCGACTGGGCTTGGATTGCCGGACTCATCAATATTTTACTCATCGGCTGGTATTCCGGTGCGAGGGTCGTATCGACCGATATGCAAGGATTTAACGCACAGGAAGCCTTCCGAATTCTCGGTGAACACAAGATTACCGTATCGCTGTTAACACCCACTGTGCTCAAACTCATGAGGCAGATCGATAACGAGGAATCGAAAGCGCTCGACCTGCGCGTTGTGCTCAGCGGTGGCGAAGCGGTAGGTAAAGAGCTGGCGCTGTGGGCCGATGAGCGATTTGGTCTCACCATCAGTGAAGGTTTTGGACAAACAGAGTGCAACGGAATGATTGGCACTAACCCAAGGCTCATGAATGTTCGCCACGGCTCTTTGGGTAAGGCAATGCCGGGATCGGTATGCGCCATTGTTGACGATGACGGGCAAGAGGTGGCACCGGGCGTGCCGGGCAACATTGCGATCAAAAGACCTCACCCCGCTATGTTCTCAGGCTACCTCGATAATCCCGCAGCCACTGACGCAAAGTTTGTTAACGACTGGATGATGACGGGTGATCTTGGTGAGCAAGATGAAGACGGGTACCTCTGGTTCCATGGCAGAACTGACGATGTCATTACGAGCTCGGGCTACCGTATCGGACCCACCGAAATCGAAGACTGCCTGCTTAAAAGCCCTGCTGTGCAGCTTGCTGCAGTCATTGGTGTGCCCGACGAAACACGCACTGAGATTATCAAGGCCTTTATTGTCGTCGCTGAAGGTATTGAGGCAGATGAGGTGCTAGCAGATACACTCAAAGAGCTGGTGCGCGATCATTTAGCAAAACACGAAGTGCCTCGCTTAATTGAATTTGTTGGCAGTCTACCGATGACCACCACTGGGAAAATAATGCGACGATCGCTGCGCGATCAAGAACTCGCCAAGGCACAAACCTCATGATTAGAAATCACCCTTTTTTCTGCCTCGGAGGCCCTCATGTTCATTGAACCGTTCAAAGTCGAGCTATGGATGAACGAATGGGAGACTCAGTGCACCTACAATTTAGCTGAGACCTGCGTGGCCAGCATTACCGTTGAGGAGCTTCTTTCACTCTCAGGTCGCAGCGGCAAGGACCTTTCCGATCTACTGCCCATGAAACTCGGTTACGGCGACATCGTCGGCTCACCGCGGCTCCGCTCCGCCATCGCGAATCTGTACGCGGATCAACACATCGATGACATTACCATTACCCACGGGACGATCGCCGCCAATATGTTGGTGCACAAAGCACTCGTGTCCAAGGGAGATCGTGTCGTGTCGATCGTTCCCACCTATCAACAGCACTACTCGATTCCGGCCAGCATTGAAGCCTCCGTGGCGACCTTGAATCTGCGCAAAGAGGATGATTTTCTCCCGGATCTTGATCGTCTTCGGGAGCTTGTGACGCCTGATACGAAGTTGATTGCCTTGACCAACCCCAACAACCCCACAGGCGCATTGATAGAGCGCCCCATGTTGGAAGACATCGCATCGATCGCCGACTCTGTCGGTGCCTATTTGCTCTGCGATGAAGTCTACAGAGGGACCGCTCAACAGGGTGACGGCATGGTTCCCTCTATCGTCGACTTGTATCACAAGGGCATCAGCACGGCGGGGATGTCGAAAGTTTTTTCACTTGCGGGTTTGCGTGTCGGCTGGGTCGTCGCCCCCAAAGAACTCACCGAGAACATTCTGATACACCGAGATTACGACACTATATCGGTGGGCATGATCAACGATCACTTCGCCGCCTTGGCACTGGAAAATGCAGATCAACTACTGGCGCGAAGTCAGCGCATTACGCGAGAAAATCTGGCCGTACTGGACACTTGGATTCAAAATGAACCTCGGGTGAGTTGGGTGAAGCCACGCGCAGGAACCACCGCCATGCTGAAGCTGGACATTCCGGTAAGCTCGCGAGAGTTCTGTATCGACCTTGTGCAAAAAACAGGGGTCATGCTGACCCCCGGCGACGCATTTGATATGGAAGGGTATGCACGAATTGGCTTTGCTAATGAACTCGAGACAATCAAGGTCGGTCTGCAAGCGCTTTCCGCATACTTACAAACAACATTTTAGGACGTCGACGGCTCGACCGCTGAGGCACGCCCTGTGGGCCTGCCGCTGACGGTGCTGACAGGACGGGGCTAACACGCCTTTTGGCGTCTCAAAAAGACCTATCTGTGAGCGAGGAACTCAGAGACCTCACGGTGTAACGGACCGTGGAGTCGGAATGTGCGGCGGTACACCCAAATACTTCCAACTAAGAACAGTGCTGGAAGACCAATCATCAACGCCTGCAGCCCCATCACTGTCACATCACTCTGGACCGCGTTGGGTACGTAGCCAATAAGCGAGAGACCCACACCAATGAAAAAGCCAGCGAAGGCGCCTGCAAATTTCACCAACATGGTTTGCACTGAAAAGAGAATGCTCTCGCTGCGCTTACCCGTCTTGTAGTGGCCATAGTCGACCACGTCGGCGAGCATTACGGTTCCCAGGCCGTTGGCAACGCCGCCACCAAACTTTAGCAACGCACCTGCAACGGCCACCAAAACCCCGCTTTGAGGGGCCAAAACACTCCCCACTAACAAGACGACACTGCACCCAAGGGCAAACACGCTGGCGATGTACCAGGTCAGGCGTCTGGGTAGATATCGGCACAACCAGGGGAATATGAATACACCGAGCATTTCCGCAATGCCCGAGACCAATGCAAACATAGGGAATAACTCGGGCTTCCCAATGGCATAACTAAAGTAGTAAATCGCAAAACCGCCGACCAACTGCGTACCAATATTAAACGTGAGTACACAACCAATAAGCGAGGCAAGCTGGTCATTACTCTTTAAAATAGTAACCACATCACCCAGCGAGAAGCGTTCTCGATCGGTCGTCGATCGCACGCGCTCCTTGACCTGGGTCACGGTGATCAGCGCTGAAATGATAAAGCTCACAATGATCACGCCCGAGAGCAGAAAAAAGCCTCTACCTTCGTCTCCAGCCCCCAGAAAGCCGACGCTGGCCAGTCCGTAGGTACCCACGATCATCCACGCGAAACTGGCAAACAAACGCGGCCAAACCACCAAGCGCTCGCGCTCCTCGCGCGCGGAGGACAGGGCCGGCACCATTGACCAGAATGGAATATCCATAATGGTGTAGGAGAGACCCCAAACAATGTAGGTGACGGTCACGTAAACGAGCAGCTCGGCACCGGAAAAATGATGGGCTGAAAACAGCGCAAGGAGCGCCAAAGAGTTAATCAGCGTTCCGATGACAATCCACGGGCGAAACTTACCCAATCGGCCTCGCGTGTTGTCGACTACCATCCCCATGACCGGGTCTGAAACCGCATCAATCACACGTGCAAATAAAAACAGTGTTCCCACAAATGCAGCGGGCACGCCCACAACATCGGTGTAGTAATACATTAAAAACAGATAGACGATGGAACACGCGAAATCTTTACCCAGCGCGCCGAGTCCGTAACTGCACTTGGTCCTCAGCAAAATCGGATCAGCCCCAGGCCCAGCCGTGCTCATCGACTTGTGTGTCTCGTGTTCACCAACGATGCTAGCGCGTGACTGCCACGCGTCGCGCTTAACCTAAAAGACCAACGGAACTGCTTGGCGTTGAGCAGGTATTGAGGACGGGTACTCGGCGTCCATGAGTCGTCACCACCCACCCCCATGTGAAATCCATCAATATGGAGATGCAATGACGGCTGCTGTACCCGCTCGTGGGTGTGTTGAGCACTCATTAGACTGTCCACACCGAAGTCACTGACTGAAAACGCAAAACTGTCTTTAACACGCTCGACCTGGACTTGCCCGACCTGCGCCAGTTGAGCGTCACAGCGCAAACCATTTTCGCTGGGAAAAATATAAGGCGTCTGCATTGCTTGGCGCGAACAGGACCATATGCCCAAGTCTGCCGATTGCTTTCGGTCAGGATAGTTCTCGTGGGGACCTCGACCGACCCACGCCACGGATGGAGGCTTTTGGGTCAGTAGGAGTCGTGCACCGACCCGAGGCAGTGGCAAATCAGAGATCTCTTTGCTGACCTCAACGTCGATATTAACGGCGCCGTCAGCATCAAA
>DGPO01000074.1 GCA_002390485.1 Halieaceae bacterium UBA4438
CAGCACTTGAGACACGGCAACCCCGTCGTTCAGAGAGCATTCATAGAACTCGCTTATCATGGGTGTTTCCTCATGATGCGCAGCCATTGCGGACACACTCAACGAAAGAGCACCCACGACCAGTAAACGCTTAAACATATATTTCCCCTTTTTTTAAAATAATGGCCGCCCTCATGGGCCGCTAAAACCAGCATAGGATAGGAAGCGCTAACTGCAAAAATAAAACCGGGGGGTGATGCAACGCCCGCATAAACGGCCGCTGCCACCGACTACAGGTGCTGCTTTAAAAACGACGGGTATGCCTCACTCGCTGTGATGCGATTCACTCGCTTTCGAAAACCATGACCCTCATCGGCAAATGGGACGTATTCAACGGGAATATTATTTGCAGGCACTTCGCTCGACCCAATGCCTGTTGCCGCAGACCTCAATCGATGGCTGAAACAGCTCGGATAACGCCGCGAACTTCGGCCAAGCCTTTCATCCTGCCAATTGCTGAATAACCGGGATTAGAGGCGCGGTTGATATCTCCCATCATCAAATGTCCGTGATCAGGCCGAATATAGATTTCGCGCCCCGTGGCGCTTTCATTGTCGAGCAGGTTTTTAATCACGCGGACCATGTCGATATCGCTGTCGAGGTGGCTGGCTTCAAAAAATGTCCGAGGCTCAGCCGGATCACGCGTCACGCCGCGCAGATGCGCAAAGTGGATCCGAGTCCGATATCGATGTGCCATTTGTGGCAAGTCATTGTCCGGGCGGCTACCAAAGGTGCCAACGCATAGAGTGATCCCATTGCAATGGCTAGGCGCAGCGTCGAACAGCCTGTCGAGATCAGCCGGAGTGCAAATCACGCGCGGCAATCCAAACATATCCCAAGGCGGGTCGTCTGGATGGATCGCGAGCTTCACATCAAACTTTTCCGCGGCAGGCAAAACACGCGCGAGAAAACTGACTAAATTTGCCCGTAGTCGGTCATGGTCAACATTAGAATACCGCGCCAACGCCGCACGGAAATCTTCAAGCGAATAGGCGTCTGTCATCTTACCCGGCAATCCGGCAATAATCGTTTGGGTGAGTGAGGTGACTTCCTCAGCAGACATCACCTCAAAAACCGCCTGAGCGCGCGCTATCTCATCTTTGCTGTAGTCGGCCTCAGCATCCTCGCGCTTCAAAATAAACAGATCAAATGCGGCGAACCGATCCTGATCAAAACGCAAAGCGAAAACGCCGTTTGGCAATTGGTATTTCAGGTCCGTCCGAGTCCAGTCAATAACCGGCATGAAGTTGTAGCAGATGGTTTTAACACCCTCCGCCGCCAGATTTTCCATGCTCGAGATCCAAGCATCAACATAGGTGTCATGCCCTGGGGCCGCGAGTTTGACGTCATCATGCACGGGGATGCTTTCGACTACGGTCCAATGCAGCTCAGAGCCCTCGATATTGTCCGCCTCAATCAAGGCGCGGTGCCTGACAATTGAATCGCGCGGCCACACCTCTCCGATTGGAATATCGTGCAATGCGCTGACAATATCGGTGGCGCCGGTTTGCCTGATTTCCTCAAGACTAACCGGATCACTGGGTCCAAACCATCGCCAAGACTCACGCATTTTCTCGTACCCTTTTTAGGTGTTCAACATGCCCATGAGACCTTGAAAGCCCATATAGCCCGTCAGAAGCGAAAACAGGAATAACCCGCCAAGCCCTGTATTGGTCAAAACCGAATTGCGATGCGCACCCATGAGATCGACCCGGTTTCCAAGATAGATGATGCAGCCAACCGTCACCGGCAGCAGCACGACGTTGAACGCTTGGGACAATATCAGCACGAAAATTGGACGGGCATCAAACAACGGCACGACCAATCCGAGCATTGAAATCGCTGCCACAAATAATCGGTACTGCCACATGGTCATATCGCGCGGCGTGCTGCGAAAATCGCACAGCAGCCACGGGATCATGAGCAAGTTTGGAAATTGCGAAGACACGCCGGCAGCAATGATGCCAATGGCAAAGATCGAAACCGCCAATGGACCCGCAAGAGGCTCTAACAAGCCAATCATTTGCGAGGCATTGTCCAGGCCGATCCCTTGAACATGCAGACTGCCCGCGGCGGCCGCCATGATCGACGCGCTGATCACAAACATCATGATCGCCGTAAATGCGGCATCGCGGCGCTGCTGTTTGTCGTGCTTAATCGTCCAGCCCGCCTCTTTCACCAAAGTCGTGCGCAAGATGAACAGGCCGGAGAAAATTGTGGTGCCGACCATTGATGCGATCAGGAGCAAAGGCCCTGTTTCGCTGTTTGCAACCTCAGGCACGGACGGAACCAACCCAGCGGCCATATCTCCAACTGGCGGCATCAGAATGAAGAAGTTGAGCACGAAGCAGCCCGCCATAATCGCAACGATCACCGCGAGGGTTCGCTCAAATACTTGCGTGCGCCCGCTCCAGAAAATGAAGTATGCAACGGCGCAAAAGAAGGCGGCCCAAAATAGCGGATCAATCCCGTCTACGATAAACGTCTTCGACCATTCGTAGCTGATTTCGGCGACGATCCCCATGACGCCCATCACGCTGGCGCAAACGCCGATGCCCAGTGCGAAAATAAAGAACACTCCGACTGCAGGGTGGATATGCTTGCGAAATGCCTCCAGCGCAGTCTCACCAGTGACCAGCGTATAGCGGCCATAAGTCGCGATCATCAGATATGTGGCCGCGCAGGAGATGAGCACTGTCCATAGCAGGCTCATCCCGTAGTTCGCTCCGGCGGTGGCCATCGTAGTGACGCTGCCCGTACCGATGTTAAATCCGAGCAGAAATATGCCTGGCAGGAACAGGGCCAATGTCGACTTTAGCCGGTTAGCAGTTGATGTCGCCATGGTTAGTCCGATCTCCAAACCCCTTGCCACAATAACTGAACCCCGCGAGAGCAAGCAATGCAAGACGTCCGTATCGCTTATCCGGTGCAGCTCGACAAGAGCCGAACTGCATCTGCCAGCGAAAGCGGAATTGGATGAATGGCAGGAACTGGATCGGAAGCCGAACGACAGCTTTTTTCCTCGGGTAGCTAGAGGCAGACATTCAGCGTTCCGCACCTGAGATCAGAACTTACGGGATAATTTGCGGAATATGTTTCTCAATTTCCGCGCCAACGACATCGGCAACAGCGAGGATGTGCGCATCTTCGAGGTGCGAATACCATGCAGTCGTGCGAATGTCTGCGTGTCCCAGAAGGTTTACGATCATCGGGAAAGTCTCTGATGAGCGCGCATTGAGGCTGGCGTAATTGTGATGCAGGTCATGCAGCCTTACATCCGCTAGGCCAATGTCGCTTCTCAATTTGCGCCAGAATCCATCGAGCGCCAAAACGGGCTGCCTATCGAACTTGAACACGCGCTCATTCTTTTTTACCGCGCGGAAATTCAGCAAGGACTGCCCTCGCTTCAGGGCCGAGCCGGACAATGCGCGGTCCGGTCTTCGAGTTCGTCAGTTTCAGCTTGCGCCCCTGAACCTCGCCCCAGGTCAGGTTGAGAATTTCGCTTAGGATAGGCAGCGCTAACTGCAAAAATAAAACCGGGGGGTGATGCAACGCCCGTATAAACGGGCGCTGCCACCGACTATAGGTGCTGCTCTAAAAACGACAGGTATGCCTCACTCGCTGTGATGCGATTCACTCGCTTTCGAAAACCATGACCCTCATCGGCAAATAGGACGTACTCAACGGGAATATTATTTGCACGCACTTCCTCGACCAGTTCGTCGCTTTCGACTTGAAGAACACGGGGATCATTTGCGCCCTGGACCACAAGTAAGGGTTTCACAATATTTTGCGCGTGAAACAGTGGTGAAATCGCTGTCAATCGATCGGTATCGGTTGCCGGGTCACCCAGCTCAGCGTAGAGCGACGTACGAAACGCCCCCCACCAAGGTGGAATGGATTCCAGTGTTCTGAGCCAGTTGGTGACACCAAAGATGTTGATACCCACCTCAAATGACTCAGGCTCAAACGCCAGAGCCGCCGCGACCATATAGCCACCGTACGAGCCACCGATAATGCCGACCCGCTCACCATCAATCCATTCGTAAGCCGCAAGGAACGCTCTTGAGGCAACGACGTCACCCAAATCGGCCTCACCGTGTTTTAAGTCATCAAGGTGAAAAAATGTCTTGCCGTAGCCGCTCGATCCCCGATTGTTGATTTGGTAGACCGCGTAACCGTGATTGACCAAATGCTGAATGACCGCAGAATAACCTTTGCGACTCTGGCCCCCAGGCCCACCGTGGACCCACACTAATGCCGGCACGGGGCTCTCAGCAGACGCCTCTCGAGGCTTGTATAGAATTCCTGGCACTTGCAGACCGTCATAGCTTGCAAAGCGCACCACGTCGCCCTCAACCATGAGGCTACTCTCAATCACCGGATTGAGTGCGCGCGTCAGTCGGGTCGCGTCAGCATTCAATGGCATGTGGTACACATCGTACGGCGCTGTGTCGCGGTATAAGCCAAAGGCAATAGCAGACTCGTCACGGTTAAACCGGACTTGAGCAAGGTCACCCTCGGGTACATTTTTAAGGACAATATCGCGACCTGTAGTCAGGTCTTTAAGCGTTACAACCGTTCGCGCGTCGTTGTTAATTCCACTTACCCTGTAACGCCCACTGGGTGAATAGCCGACGTACATCACGTCCCAGTCTTCCGCGATCAACACCTGCCTTGCGCCCGTGTCGAGCGACAGGGTCCATGCCTGACTGAACTCTCCAAACTCATTGGTCGAGTAAATAAACTGGCGACTGTCGGGCGTAAAACCCATTGAAGCGTATTCAATATTGCCCTCGTGGGGCGTGATATTGACCAGCTCCAGCTCGCTGGCAGCGACGTCGATTAAAAAGAGATCGGTGTCAGCGTTGCTATTATTGCGGGCATAAACCACCCAGCGCCCATCACTACTGATCGCACCGAGATCCAGACCCTCGCTATTCTCATACAGCATCGTCCGTGAGTAATCCGCTGCGCTGTAACGGTACATGTCAAAGGCCGCGCCATCACGCTCATTGCTGTAGATGAAAAACTCGGATCCGTCAGACGACCAACCAGCAAACCCGGCCTTGTGTCCCTCTCCAGGGGTCAGGTCTTTACTGACTCCTGCAGGCGACATGGCAAACACGTGGGTTAACTCATCGCCATTACCGTCCTGTTGGTAAATAAACCGATCATCGTTCGGAAACCATGAGTCGACATAGACGCCGCGATCGGAAGACTCGGTCAGCACAGTCATCTGCCCCGATTCAACGTTCAAGCGATACGCGTTGTAGACCCCCGTTTCGTCAGAGCTCACGATCAAATCGCCGTTTACCCCAGAGAATGCATAAGGCCCGGAACCGCCCATCCGGTAACCCGTAGTTTGAAAGAATTGCTCTGCGGAATATTGTTGGTGAGCGAGGGACTGCTCAGCGCCCTCACTGACCGGTTGATCGGGCGTACAACCCAGCAGCAACACTGTAACAAGGGCCAGCGTGCTCACTACTTGAATCATTTTCATAAGGTCAATCCTGCGTAATTACAGTTGTCTCGTCGACGTACCCTAACATTGCCCAGCGCAACATAACGAAACTTAAAACACATCCAAATCGCGTGCAGAAACAACCTCTCCACTGAACTCGGCTTTGACTTCCTCGAGTAACGTATCGTGGGTCGAGCCCCACAACAATTGATGGTAGAGCACCAAAAGCTTTGGTTTGACCTCAGACGCCAAACGCCCAAGCTCCGAAGTCGATGTGTGGTTTTTTGCATGGTACTTCTGCCATTGAGGTTCTTTCTTGGCAAACCCTTCTTGACTGTAAACTTCGTGCACCAGTATGTCGGCGCCGCGCGCATACTTTGCAAGTTCGCGTGAAGGCGCCGTATCGCCCGACACAACAATGACCCGGTCGGGTGTAGTAAACCGATATCCCCATGCATCGGGCCAACTTCCGTGTGGGACACGAAAGGCCTCTACCGTGACGTTTTCATCCTTAAAAATAAGGCCTGACTCAGTGACCTCTTGTGTCTCGACGCGCCAGCCTTGATTGTTGGCGGGCTGTTCACTGTACAAGCGGTAGCGAATATCTTCTTCGTAGGCCTCTAGGACTTTGTCTGCCATGTGCTTAGTGCCTTCGGGACCAAATAATTTTAACGGTGAATCCCGACCCACCGTCCACGCGGTCAGGATCAAGTCAGGAAGACCCACCGTATGATCAGAGTGTAGGTGCGTTAAAAACGCGTGCTTAAGGTTTTCGACCGCCAGACCCTCGATCTCGCCACCGTACTCAGGCGATAGTGAAGACGCTTGCCTGACCACGCCCGGTCCGAAGTCCACTAAATACGGTTCGCCGTTCACGACAATTGCGAGCGATGGCCCAGATCTGTCGGGAAATGGGTTAGGTGTTCCAGTCCCTAGCATGACGAGTTGAGTAATGTCTGATCCGCGCCAGTCGTCTGCCAGACCTGTCGGTGCCTGAAGCGAAATAACGAGTGCGAAGAAAATCAGTAATGCGTGTTTAAACATAGCCTAAGGTCACTCCGGTGACGTCAAATATTCATTGTTTACCGTTTTTGAGACTGTCATCGCCATTTTCGCCATATTGCCAAATGTGTCTATGCCGTCCTCAGCGAAACCTTTTCGCGTCCTGTGAATGTCGAAGTTGTCTGACAGAGACTCGCCAAAGAGACGCTCTATTTCACTGCGACCCATCATAAAGCCCAACAACCCACCCCACGTTGCCGCCGGGTTGTCGGAGTCCCATCCGCACAAAGTAGCAATTTTGATCGTTTCTTTTAGGTCTCCACCCCCATAAAAAAGCGACACTAAGCTTGCTGCGAAGTTAATGCCCGAGGCAAAGCAACCATTGCAATAAAGGCCACGCTGGGTCACTGAGTACCCGTCGCGTTGCTGAACCTGGTAACGCAGGTACAGCGCATCGCGCGTTTCCTCCCACGAAAACCCGGCGTCATAGCGCGCACGAATAAAGTCAAACATTAGCGCCGGAGTCGAGCCCTCAGGGAGATGCTTCCTCGCCGCTTGCGCCAGGTCGAACAGGGCCTCAGTAGTCACCGACCCCCGTGGATGCTCGGCAGCGAGTGCGTGCAGCACAATATAAAACTCAGCGGCCAGCACGGCATCGCCGTCGCCCGCCGTCCGCACGGGCAAATAAGCAAGATCGAGCGCAACACCCGGACGCCCCGGTGCCAAAAGACCAAAGATTTCCGTGGTCAGTTGTGCGTCGATCATGTCGCCGTGCGGATTGTTCGATGGCGCGCTGGTCTGAGGGGGCACAACTCCCTCAAGCATCAGCGCGTGAGCGGCTTGATTCGAAACCCACAAATAGTTCTGGTAGCCAGACTCGTCGACGCCAAAAGGCGTAGGGGTTTTCTCGTCATAAATATGCCGCAACCAGGCCTCTTTTATCTCATGTGGTGTCAGTTTCGCCTTGCCTAAACGGTGCATCGTCCAGAGGTACATGTACTCTATGTCAGTGTCGTCGTCCGCGCCCCATGTCTCGCCAGGGCGCCGTAAAACAAAATCAATGGTGTTCGAGATTTCACTGGGCTTATCGCTCCAAATGGCAGGCTCGTCTAAACCGGCCCAGTCTTGCCGGGTGTAGAATTCACCCTGACGACCCTGCCCTCCCACTTTGTCCATTTCAGTAATAAGTCCGGTCCAGTTGCCGATCGACTGGCCCAACCAAAAGCCCTGCCACTGATCAATGAGTACTGTTGGGCCTGAGTCCACCTGGGCGGACGCAGGTGCGATCCAAAACACCGCCAGTGTCATTGAAACCAGTGC
>DGPO01000037.1:0-7981 GCA_002390485.1 Halieaceae bacterium UBA4438
TAGACATCATCTTTGACGTCTCGAGCCGCTCGCAGCACAGGTGCGTTTCCTTTGGCCCACGACCAAAGCGCAGCATCATTGAGTGGAAACATCAGAAACAGATGCTCAATTGACGCTAATAGCATTAACGTTGCGATTAAATACAAAGATAGCTGCTGCGTGAGTTCAGGCCCTGCGGACGCACTGCCGAATAGCGAGTAGGTCACGTAAAATCCCATCAGTGTCGACAGTGGTAAAAAAATACTGAGTCGGTCGGTCTTCAAGTACGACACAAGATAGTGCAAGTGCTCCGGTAACCAACGCTCATTAAACGCCCGAACCCCGAGAAACAAATTTAGTTTTGCACTCCAGCGCATCAGCCAAAGCACCGTGAGCGTGTAAAAAGCAGTCGGGTTTACTTGACCTAAACTCATCACGGCCAGAAGCCCTACCGAGAGCAGCACACACACTTCGTGGTAAATCGTCGTGGCAACACCGCCTTTAAAACGCTCCCACATGGTGGCGTTTTTTTTACATACCTCGTGATTCGGTCCGTTAACGTAGCCCAGTAAGTAACTGACCTCGAGCCAGCCCCATATCAGGAGTCCCAACATAAACCCCACTGCCGCGGCCAAAGGCTCGCTCGAATCGACAGTAAGGGGCACCAAACACCATGCCAGAAACGCCAGAATTGACAGTATTATAAAGCCCATCCGCGCCCGCTCGTGTGGCTGATGGACTAGCAATAGAGCAAGCCCGGTCAACAACCACCATGAAGAAACCGCAATGAGTAACGCCAGCAGCAACATGGACTAAGGCTGCTCCTGGTCTGCAATATCGAAAGCGTGCGCGCGGTCAAAGAGCGCGCGAAACTCGCGATAGTTGTCGGGGCCAAAGGCTTCGATGGCGATCCAGTAACCCGTGAGCTCGTCAAGTAAAATAAGCCCACCCGCGGCGGTCAGCTCAAGAACGAACTGAGGCTCGCTCTCAATCGATCGAGACACTCGCTCTCGAACGAGGGTGCGCATAACACCGCGAACAAAGCTGCCTTCACCAGCTGCATACGTGGCGAGCGGCTCCATGCTCTCAAGGTGCTTAATAACCACCGCACCACCCTCTCCATCAATGACAGTGAGACTGGCTCGCGCCACAATGGACACGTCCGGCTTTTGTGGTGGCCCCTGATGTCCCTGACTATTGACAGAAATCAGTGCCCACGAGAGCACCACGGCAGCGAACAATAGAAAGACAGGGTGCCGCAGCACCCCGAACAACAATCCGGGCCAACCCACAATCATCCCCCCAGCTAGTGAAGAACTAGCGTTTTCTAAACTGCGGCAATCTGTGTTGCCTCTGCATCGTTTGATGTAACGCCCATCTCATCAATGACATTGACGAGTAACCGAGCGACAACATCGGGATCTTCTATCCCTCTCAGTAGCGGCTGCACGCGGCGAAAGCTGAACGGCCGGACGTGAGGCCAAAGCATCAGCCAGTAAACCTTAGTACCTTCAATGGGCAGAAAAGTGATGTCACCCGTTCCGTCTCTCAACCGCCTTAGCCCCGCAGACTCAACTTTGGTCAAAGGAAGATTGACGATCATCGGAAGCGCAACACCTGACCGAATAATCAGTCGCCGATTCGTGATCGTGTAAAGCGTGCTGTTCGAATACAGCTTCGCCATGAATGCCAAGATGACAAGCACCGAAAGCGCCAACCCGCTTTGCCATGCCAAGGTCCCTGTTAATACTGACAGGGATGCTCCATCCATGATTCGATAAACAGCGTGCCCAGAAATCAGCAGCAAAAAGTACAGAGACGCCGCATGCAGCTGAAACACGCGCCTAGCCATAGAGTTCCACGTGGGTGACGACTGCCAGAGGACTTGTTCGCCCTCAGGCAGCTCCGATGGGAGCCCTATGATCGGCTCATACTCGTACTCATTCACAAGATTGGACCTTGGCGACCGGGCATTGCATACATCGTGCCACCACCGTAGAAGGCTACGATCTTGTCCTCTTCCTGCAGCGTTACTTGATCTGGATTCGCGAGACCCGGCACCTGTTTAAACTGATCGCTGCGAATAGACTTCACGTGGACGCTGCCGTCTCGCTTCACTCTTGCCATCGTCATAGGCAAAAGCACTCTACGGTCACCCACCTCGAGCTCCGCATAGCGAAAGTGTGGTTCTGCGCGGTCAACCCACAAATCGACCACAGTGGCTCCCTGAGCACCATCACAGCCAAACACGGCCTGTCCGCGGGGATCAGGGTCGTTCTTGTGAACCTTGTGCTCACCATCGACCCTCAGCGGAACAATTCGTGGGGCTCCGTCAACTGTCAAATCAGGGTGCTCCGGTCGTATTGCGTATGCCGCAGGACCCACACCGTCGACCATTGGATCGCCGGTAGGCTCCAAAGGCGCACCGGGGTGAGCGTGGGTAGGCGTGGCTTTGAGCTCATACTGCTCGGGCATTGGCCCCGGCACAGTCCGCTCGCCTTGGCCATGCGCCAGCTTGTAGGTTTTGGGGTTTGGAAGACCGCCAATACCGTTATCTAACTCATCAATTCGTCCATCGTGACGAATGGGAAAACCCTCGCGTTTACCTTCTTTATGAAGGTAAAGCACGAGGACGACGAACGCGCCGCAAAATACGGTAAACGTTATCGCTGCAAAGTCTAAGTAAAATTCTCCAGTACCCATGGTGTGTCCTCCTGGCAGTGGTTTCTAGCTTGGGAAATCAGCAAGTTGCATTGTGCTTGGTTGGTTGTTGTTAATGCCTAACCGTCGCACCAATGGACCCAGTGCAATCAGCGAGGCGAATAAAATAATAATCTCGAGGTGGTAAACAGCGCCGTAAGGCGTCGCCGCGCTTGCAATCTCTGCGCTCACCATGCCGCCCTCGATTAATGCTTGGGTCACGTCACGAAGCGCACCGCCCAAAAATACGGCGCAGCCTGCGGCGGTTGCCTGAACAGCACCCCATATACCGATGACCAGGCCCGTGGTGGCGCTCCCCGCGAGCAACATTGCGGCGGTCAGCGTTCCAACGGCGAATAAACCATTGCCAACACCAATCAATAGTGTGCCGAGCGCAAAGAGAGCCAACGACTCAATTGCGCCCGCAATGATCACGGCAGAGAATGCAAAGACCCCGATGACTGAACCGTAGGCAGCAAGGCGGATGGGTTCACCGGAACGTCCCAAATAGCGTGCAGCCAGCGCCATTGCGAGCAGCATTCCGATCGCAAACATCGCAGTAAGCCGCGTCGTCTGACTCACCGACATTGCCAACACTTCGGCGCCGTAGGGCTCCAGCAAAATTTCCTGCATGCTAAAACCGAGGGTGCCCAGTGCAACAGCGAACAGCAAGCGGTGCGCTCCCGGGTTTGATGACAGGGCGAGCCAGGAGGCTCGCAACGTAGGGCGTTCAAGATCGAAACGCGTAAGGTCCGGTCTCCGCGGCTCCATTTGCCACATAGCGATAATATTTAGGCCTGCTACAACGAGTGCAGAGCCTTGAATCACTTGAATCAATCTAAAATAACTAAAGGGCTCCAGCAAAGCAGAGAAGCCCAGTGCACCAATAATCATGCCCACTAAAAGCATAAGATAGAGCATTGTAACGACCTGATGACGGGTCTTTTCCGTCGCGAGATCCGTCGCTAAAGCAAGCCCCGCGGTCTGCGTGACATGCATGCCTGCACCCACCATCAGCAGCGCGCCCAGCGACATCACGAACCCCAGCCAGGTCGCGTTCCCCTCACCCGAGGTCATAAGAATGAGTACGAACGGCATGAGCGCAAGGCCGCCAAACTGCCCCATCGTTCCCATCCATAAATAGGGGAGACGACGATAGCCAAGAAACGATCGGTGATTATCTGACCGATAGCCGATCAGCACGCGCGCAGGCGCTAACAGCAAGGGCAAAGCGAGCATTGCTGAAACAAGCCACGCAGCTCGCCCCAACTCCACGACCATAATTCGATTTAAGGTACCGTTGAGAAGTACAAAGCAGATCCCGACCGAGACTTGAAACAATGACAAGCGAGCCAGTCGCGACAGCGTCAATTCGCCTTGCACCACGTTGAACCACGGTAGATACCGAGGGTTGATCTGCGCGGTCAAGGCGGTCAGCTGATCACGAGTGATTAGCATGCTCTCACCAACTCCATCGCTTGTGACGTGTAAAATCCTGTTGAGACGCGTCGTTCACGAGACACCTGCCAATCTGACAGCGCTTCTGAAGTCGTGATCGACCTGAGCAAGGTGTTCGGAGCAATAGGTTCAATGGCAGGCGCTCGATCACTTCTAGGAAACAATTTGCCAATCGCGTGCATTGCCGCCAACGGAATTGTTTTTGGAGCGAACGTGAAGACCATTGAGGTGTTAACAGTCGATGCCAGAGTCTCTAACGTTTTCAGACCGTCCTTGGCTGCGTAGTGAATAATCGAGTCCATAGCGAGCACATGATCAAATTGCTCGCCCTCCAACTGACGCATATCGCCCACAACAAACTGTATACGGCCATACTCATCGAGATCTGAGTAACGCTGATTGGCCAGACTGATCAGCGATTCAGACAAATCAACCGCGACAACGTGTGCGCCACGTTTTGCCAGCTCGATCGAAATCACACCGGTACCGCAGCCGGCATCGAGTACTTTTTTACCGCTCAAGTCGTCGGGAAGCCAACTCAACAAGGTGCTCCGCATTGACTCGCGGCCAGCACGAACAGTCTCGCGAATACCGCTCACCGGCTCATCCGAGGTCAGTCGTGCCCAGACGTCCGCAGCCGTTCTATCGAAGTAGTGTTCGATTTGCGCGCGTCGCTGTTGGTAGTTGGCCAATGGCATCAATCAAATCCCAAAAAGTCGAATAGATCGCGATCTTTCATCGGCTTCACATCGTAGGACTTTGACCCGTAGTACAAGCCCTCAGCCAACTGCAGATACTCGTCTTGCACGGCCTTTAATTCGGGCGTCTCGGGCAGCTCAAATAACGTAGACTTCTTCAGTCGACTGCGGCGAATCACGTCGAGGTCTTTAAAGTGTGCAACGCGTCCCAGGCCCACCTCCGCGTTAAAGCGGTCAATCTCGTCGGTCTCCGCACTGCGATTTGCAATAACGCCTCCTAAACGGACACCGTAATTTTTGGATTTCGCTTCTATCGCCGCTGCGATCCGGTTCATCGCAAAAATCGAATCAAAATCGTTGGCTGTGACCACTAATGCGCGCTCAGCGTGCTGAAGTGGCGACGCGAATCCGCCGCAGACCACATCGCCCAACACGTCAAAAATCACCACGTCCGCATCATCAAGTAAGTGATGTTGCTTCAAAAGCTTGACCGTCTGACCCACCACATAACCACCACAGCCTGTGCCTGCTGGGGGCCCCCCCGCCTCCACACACATCACACCGTTGTAGCCGATTTGAACGTAATCCTCCGTTTGCAGTTCTTCTGCATGGAACTCCACGGATTCAAGTACGTCGATAACCGTCGGTATCAGTGACTTCGTCAACGTGAACGTCGAATCGTGTTTGGGGTCACAGCCTATCTGGATGACACGCTTACCCAACTTTGAAAAGGCGACAGACAGATTCGAAGAGGTCGTGCTCTTGCCGATCCCGCCCTTACCGTAAACTGCAAAGACTTTGGCTTTTGCAGCATCGATTTGTTCATCGAGATGAACTTGGACACTGCCCTCGCCATCACCGCGACCCACGTCTTTTACTGGAATAAAATTATTTGGTGAATTCATGCTGCAACTTCCCCCGTGATACCCTCAAGAAGGTCTTCAAGGTCTTCACCCGCGCGCCTAAGCGCCTCGAGTTGTTCCTCGTCAGCTCCCCAATAGTCTCTTTCTTGTGCCTCAATGAGTCGGTTTGCGACACGAGATGCAGCAACAGGATTGAGCTCAGCCAACCTGCGTCGCATATCTTCATCAAGAATGAATGTTTCTGACACTTGCTTGTAAACCCATGGAGCCACACCACCCGCTGTGGCTGACCAACCCATGGTGTTGGTTAAGTGCGCCTCTATTTGACGCACGCCTTCGTACCCGTGATCGAGCATTGATTCATACCACTTCGGATTGAGCAGGCGCGTTCGTGTCTCGAGTGCCACTTGCTCATCTAAAGTGCGAACTTTTCCGTCACCACTGCCTGTGTGGTCAGCAATATAAACCGGCACTGAATCACCTTTAGCACGCTGAACCGCGCTGCTGATGCCACCTAATGTATCGAAATAGTGATCGACAGTAGTGATGCCTAACTCGACTGAATCCAAGTTTTGATAAGCGAGATCGACATGACCCAAGACGTCATTGAGTAACTCAGTTTGCTGAGAGACTTGGCCGTTTCGCCCGTAAGCAAAGCCCTTTCTGTTGGTGTAGTTGTCGGCAAACTCTGACTCGTTGTCCCAGCGCCCTGAATCCACCAACATATTGACGTTGGACCCATAGGCACCCTCTGAGTTACTAAATACCCGCAATGACGCCGTATCCAGATCACAGCCGTGCGTGCGCTGATACTCCAAAACATTGCGACGAATCGGATTGAGCTCAAGAGGCTCGTCAGCACTCGCTGCCAGATAGGCGGCCTCGGCCAACAGCTGCGTTTGCAGCGGCAACAGATCGCGAAAAATGCCCGACAAAGTCACGATCACGTCGACCCGTGCTCGCCCTAATTCTTCAAGGGGTATGAGCTCAGCACCTGAAAGACGACCATAGCTGTCAAATCTCGGTTTGGCACCGATGAGCGCCAGCGCCTGACCAATCGCGACGCCCTCACTTTTTAGATTATCGGTGCCCCACAAGACCAATGCGACAGACGTCGGCAGTGAACCTGTGTCCGCAAAATGCCGGTCTGTCAGCTGGCTTGCCTGACGTTGTCCTTCAATAACAGCGAATGCGCTGGGAAGTCTGAACGGGTCGAATCCGTGTATGTTACGCCCGGTCGGCAAGCTCTCCGGATTTCGAATAAGGTCGCCACCCGACACCGGCGAAATAAAGTGACCGTCCAGGGCACTAATCAACGCGGGGAGCTCGTGCTCTTGAGCCAAATTCTCGAAGGTTTCTAGGAGACGCAGCGTCAGTGCATCGATCTCGTCGCTAGGCACGTCAAATTCAACAAGAAGCCCCCTGAGTGCTGTTGTATCACCGGACTCAAGCACCGCGTCTAAGCGTGTTTCATCAATACCAAGCGCACCAGCCGCGCCAGCGATCGCAGAGATCGTCTCCGCGCGCTCAGAGGAAAGCATTGGCATCCCAACAACATGCATACCAAACGGAATCAGCGATGTTTCAATTTCATCAAGCTGTGTGCGCAAAGCTCCAACCCAACGCTCAGCCTCCGAGAGTGCGTCTGGCGCTCCCCCATGGCTCAACTCACACCGCTCTGCATGACCTGCAATTGCGTCAATCAGTAGCCTGAGCTGCTCGTCATGGGTCGCGGGATCGCGTGTTCGCCATCGGTCAATCATCGAGCGTAACTCTGCAAATTCCTTGTGCAAGTCAGCCTTCGTCACCGGCGGCGTCAAATAACTGATCAGCGTCGCTGCCGATCGTCGCTTTGCAATGAGCCCCTCGGAAGGGTTGTTAGCCGCATATAAATAAAAGTTAGGCAAATCGGCAATGAGTCGATCGGGCCAGCACTTATTGGACAAGCCCACCTGCTTACCCGGCATAAATTCAAGCGCCCCATGTGTACCAAAGTGCAGCACAGCATCGGCCTCATAGTCTTCTCTAAGCCACCGGTAGTAGGCTGAGAAACTGTGCGTCGGTGCGAGTCCACCCTCAAACAAGAGCCGCATCGGGTCACCTTCGTATCCCATGGCGGGCTGGATTCCAACAAAGACATTGCCAAAGGTTTGACCCAAGACAAAGAGCTGACGACCATCAGTCCAATGCTTTCCGGGCGCCGGTCCCCACTGCGCTTCGATTTCCTCAAGATAAGGTTCTCGCGCAACGTGATCGTCAACGCTAATGGTTCCAAAGACGTTG
>DGPO01000037.1:8016-9922 GCA_002390485.1 Halieaceae bacterium UBA4438
GCATCGACATTCTCGGGCACATCTACCTGATAACCCGACTTGGCGAGCGCGTTCAGCGTATTGAGCAGCGACTCAAAGACGTTCAAATGCGCAGCGGTACCCGTGGCGCCACTGTTGGGCGGAAAATTAAACAGGGTAATGCCAATTTTGCGTTCTGATCGAGACCTGCGACGTAATGTGACCAACTTTCGCACCCGGTCTGCAAGGCGATCGATACGCTCGCTCTCGGGACTCATATCAAATGAACGTTTCGGATCCTCTTGATCTCTGCCGCTGAACACCATGGGGCCAATTGCACCGTCCAGCTCGGGAATAGCAACCATGATCGTCGCTTCTACAGGCATCAGGCCCATTGGCGATTCGCGCCATTGGTTGATGCTTTGAAACTCGAGCGCTTGCACCGCCAGATACGGCACATTGAGCTCAGAAAGAATTTCCTGCGCCGCATCGGTATCGTTGTACGCAGGACCCCCGACCAGCGAAAAACCCGTGAGAGAGACCACCGCATCGACAATTGGCGTTTTACCGTCCATAAAGAATCGCTTTATCGCGGGTCTTGCATCAAGCCCTGCGGCAAATGCGGGTATGACGCGCAGTCCCCGCGCCTCGAACGCGCGAATAACGGCATCATAGTGTCGCGTGTTGCCGGCCAGAGCGTAGGACCTCATGAGCAGCAGTCCGACGGTTCCTGATGTCTCTCCAGCCTGAGTTGTAATCGCCTCCACCGAGTCAACAATTCGCTGACGACCCTCAAGCTGATAAATACCAACATCAGGGTATTCGATCGGCGGCTCCTCTAGCGCAACCTTGCGCAAGACCTCCCTCGGTCCCGCGGCATAGCGATGGACGAGGAAACTAACCATCC
Organism: Halieaceae bacterium UBA4438; assembly: GCA_002390485.1. Classification (GTDB taxonomy): domain Bacteria; phylum Pseudomonadota; class Gammaproteobacteria; order Pseudomonadales; family Halieaceae; genus Luminiphilus. Next base: position 8,882 of record DGPO01000037.1, read on the forward strand.
GGGCTAAGTTGTCCTCTGAGCCGGCAAGCCAATACTGAAGTGTTAAGAAATAGGCGCGGACATCTTGTGCCGTACCGGGAATAAATCGCAAAATTCTGGGCAGTCGTCTGAGCATGGCGAGTTGACGCTCACCGGACGCACCAGGCTTTCCATCTTTTGGGGCGCCTCTGAGTCGCTTCAGTAATGCAATCGGACCAGACGGCTCACCGTCCATCGTGAAACGTCCCATGCGTGTCAATTGCATGATTTCGGGTCCAGACATGCAGCAGATCATCGCGTCACAATGGTCTCGACGTGCGGCCAGCGCATCGGAGACAGCCTTGATGTGAGCTTCCATGAACAGCATCGTTACGATCACGATGTCACCCTGCGCAATAGCGCTGTGACAATCGGCCAGAGACTGCGGATCACCGTCCCATTCCGTGGCCGCAAAACTGGAAAAATGAATGCCTGGAAGATCATGTATAAGGCGTTTCTCAGCGCGCGCAATAGCACCATTTACATGGTTATCGAGCGTGACGAGTACGACGTTTATCGGCGTCGTGTCGTCAGTTGCTGAAATGTGCTTTTGCGTCATAGAGCGTATCTACTTCAATGGTCGAGAGACCGTGTTCTTCTGCAAATTTTTCCGTATTTCGACGGGCCTTTCCCCGAACAAAAAATGGAATTTTCTTCAGTTCTTTTTCCGCTTCAAATGCCCAAACAATCGTCTCGTCAGTCTCGGGGTCCTGTGCGTTTTCGGTCTTCGCCGCGCGTGCTCCCTCTCCCTCACTTCCTAAGTGCGACGGGCCAACACTGTCGTTAAATTCAAAGTCATCCCGGAACATGTGCAGCAAGTGCTCTTCGAGACCCATAATGAGCGGATGAACCCAGGTATCGAATAAGACATTGGCCCCCTCAAAACCCATTTGCGGCGAATACCGCGCGGGATAATCTTGCACGTGTGCTGGTGTTGAAATTACGGCGCATGGAATACCCAAGCGCTTCGCAATATGCCGCTCCATCTGAGTACCGAGAACCATCTCAGGTTGCAGCTCTTGA
>DGPO01000086.1:0-5975 GCA_002390485.1 Halieaceae bacterium UBA4438
CACTCGTCGACCTCTTCCATGGTGATTCTGGACGCAGAGCGGGTCGAGGAGGGTCCAGTGGCCACCGCCAAGTTAGATCACCGAATACCCTACGGATTTCATGGAAGTTGGCGCCAAAAAAAGCGTTAAATTCACTCACAAAAAGCCATTGATTTATCGAAGATATTGGTTTTTTATAGCCTCGTAAGCGAGGCGTCACAGCCTCGCCGAAGCACGGGGAAAAAGTGATGGTGATGGCGACTAAGAATGCGTTGCATCTTGACTTTCAATGGCCTGATGGCGGCGATTTCTCTGCCCCGGTTTTATGGCTCCGCGATGTCTGCCCGTGCTCTTCATGCCGCGTCACCCAAACCCAAGAAAAAAGAGTCCATCTTGCCTCGCTCGATTGCGTTGCCGCTGAGGCGATAGACCCTACTCACGAAGGTGTCACAATTGGTTGGGTAGATGGTCATACGAGTTACTATCCCAGAGCATTTTTAGAAGCGACTCACGCGCGCATCACGCCCGCATGGAAGCCGTGGTGCGAGGACTACTTTCCCAATTGCTATGACTTCTTGGCCTTTCAGTCAGATGATGACTGTGCGACATCGGCGATCACCGAGTTTTTGACGTCGGGGGTGTTATTACTGGGCGCCGCTGGACAGGAAGACGGCACGCTTGAGCGGCTCTCTGCGCGTCTGGGTCCCGTTCGGGAGGTGTTATTTGAGCGCATCCATAACGTCAAAGTCGACCCGCTTGGATACAATGTGGCGCACACGAGTCTGGCACTGCCCCCTCACAATGATTTCGCCAGTTACTCCTGGCCACCCAGTGTCCAAGCGCTTCACATGCTCGTCAATGACGCCGTGGGTGGAAATTCGACGATTCTCGACGGGTGGGGTGTGCTCGAGGAGTTCAGGCGAGATGATCCCGCGGCATTTGACGTATTGTGCCGTGTTCCGGTTCCGTTTCGCGAGTTTGATGAGCACAACGAGACCTACGCCTGTGAGCCGATTGTGCAACTCAATGCGCGAGGCCAGATCGTTATTTTCAGGTATTCAAATCAGTTAATGCAGGTTATGGACCATCGAAACCCTGAGACAGCAGCGTTTTATGACGCTTATTACGCGTTGAGTCGGCGGCTTCTTTCTACAAACTTGTCGCGAAGCTTTAGGCTGGAAGGCGGGCAAATTTTAGTCGTTGCCAGCCATCGCATTTTGCACGGTCGAGAAGCAATCGAGAGCAGCGGACACCGTCATTTACAAGACGCCTATTTTGAGCATGATAACGTGCGTAACCGTTTAACCGTGCTGGCGAGATCACATGACTGAAGTCTCCTTTACCCAAATGAAAGATGGCACTCAAGCCGACTATCAAATGTTGGAGCAACTTGAGACTAACCACATTCGAGGCCTGCCTGATCGAGTTCTGACTGCATTGGCGGGACTCTCGGACGGGCTGGCCGGCTATCAGATCGACCGACTTCAACATTCGCTGCAGACCGCGACGCGTGCGCAAGCAGACGGCGCCAGCATCGACTGGATTGTTGCTGCGCTGGTTCACGATATTGGTGATGACTTGGCGCCGTTGAGTCACTCCGAATTTGCCGCAGCATTGCTCAAGCCGTTTGTCAGCGAGGAAATTGTTTGGGTGATTGAAAAGCACGGTCTCTTTCAAGCGTATTATTACGCACACCACACCGGTGGTGATCGCCACGCTCGGGACAAGTACAAAGGACACCCACACTACGAGCGTTGCGCACACTTTTGCGAGGTTTGGGATCAAGCGTCCTTTGATCCCGACTACCCGACGCGACCGCTTGAGTACTTTGAACCCATGGTGCGTGAGGTGTTTTCAAGATCCATGCGGTAGTTGATGATCGCTGTTCATCGCCCCACTGCCTTGCTCTCACGCCACAGTGACTTCAAACTGTATTGTTCACACAAAGTGGCGTCATCATGATCAGCTTTTCTGAGGCTCAAGACAGCATTCGAATACTCTGTGAGGACTGGTTAAAAGATCAGCCACCGACACCCGAACGCGTCCCTTTGATCGAAGGGCTTGGCCGCTATTTGACGGAAGATCTCGTTGCAGCGTTGGACCTGCCCCTAAACGATGTCTCAGCAATGGACGGCTACGCACTTTGCGCGCAAAAAAACGAGCTCTCCATCACCGTTTCGCAGCGGTACAAGCTGATTGGGGAGTCACGAGCCGGATTGCCCTATGCGGGGCGGCCACTGGGTCCAGGCGAGTGTATTCGGATCTTTACCGGTGCGGTGATTCCGCCGTCGAGCGATACGGTGGTCATCCAAGAAAATGTGGCGCCTATCGAACCTGATTTAATCGAAATTCAAGCGCCCGCTGACGTGGGGTCCAATATACGCCGGCAAGGCGAAGAGATTTGTAAGGGCGCTTATTTGGCGCGGGCAGGGGAACAAATGACGCCAAATAAGGTGCCGCTCCTCGCCAGTCAGGGACTCGCTGACGTCACCGTGCGAAGACGATTGCGTGTCGCGATTTTTGCGACCGGTGATGAACTCAAAGAACCGGGTCAGACACTTGGTGCTGGTGATATTTTTGAGAGTAATCGGCTGTCGATCCATGCAGTCCTTCATCAGTACCCCGTTGAGTTAATCGACCTTGGGGTGATTGAGGATACCCCTGAGGCCATTGCGGCTTGCTTGCGCGCTGCTGCGCTCGCTGCAGATCTAGTGATAAGCAGTGGCGGAGTTTCAGTGGGTGACTACGATTTTGTTCGATCGTGCGTGGAGTCAATGGGCGCACTCACCCACTACAAAGTGGCGATGAAGCCCGGTAAGCCCGTCTGTTTTGGACACCTTGATCGAGGCGATGGGGGGCGGGCCCTGTTCTTTGGTTTACCGGGTAACGCCGTCTCGTCGTTTGTTGTGATGACTGAGCTCTACCTTCCGGTCATTCAGTTACTGATCAGTGGCAATGATGTTGGATATCCGGCGCAACAGGTGGCGATTGTTGATACCGATATTAAGCGACGTCCGGGTCGGCTTGAGTTTCAGCGGGGCGTTCTGAGGCGTGAGGTGACTGATTCGAGTCTTCCGCAATGGCGAGTAAGCGCTTTTTCGAGTCAAGATTCACACCGCGTGATGGGATTAGCACAAGCGAACTGCACGATCCGCATTCCTGCAGATGTGGCACACATTCGGGCAGGGGCAGAGGTTATGGTTTCCGTTTTTCCTTGGTGTGACGGTGTTTAGTGGGTTGAAAAACGGATGACCGCGCCTCTAATAGAGATTAATTCGGTCGCGATATTGTCCGGTGGCGAAAGTCGTCGAATGGGTGTTGATAAGGCGATGCTCACGGTCGATGGTTTACCTTTGATTGAAAAGCAGGTGCGCAACGTGAGGAAAGCCTTCGGTGATATCCCCTTATGGGTTTGCTCAGGCCCGCGCCGATACCCCATTATTGATGACTATAACGTGACCTACCTCGACGATGCTTTGCCTGCTGGAGGGCCACTCGCTGGCATTGCTCAGGCGCTGCACTCGGCTTCACCTGAGGATGGCGATGAGGGGCGCGTGCTCGTCATCCCCTGCGACACGCTAATAGCACCAGACGAGATCTACCAGGCGTTGTCATGGGTCCCGCCAACACCAGGGGAGGTGGTGTTTCTGCAGGGACAGCGTGCGCACCCCTTGCACGGGATCTATTCCACCGCACTGGCGGACGCCGTATCAGGTTACTTGGCCAAAGGCGGTCGTTCCGTCATGGGCTTTTTAGATGAAGTGGCCGTTAGGCGCGTGAGCACACCGCCAGGCTGGGAGTCCTGCCTTAACGTCAACTCGGAGCCTGACTTTCAGGCAGCGCTTGAGGCTTTTTTTAGGCTGACTGAGATTTGAAAGTCCCATAGACAGTGCGCAGAGGCTGCGAAACGATCTATAGTGAAACTTGAATGATTGCGCAGGGGAATGGGAATGAAACGACGTGACTTTTTGACTGCTTTGAGCGGTACGGCTTTTGCACTTGGTACGGCACCCAGCTTGGGCCAGTACATTATTCCCCAGGGGCAAGTTAGGTTGGTGTTCAACGAAAACCCTTACGGACCCAGCCCCCGAGCGTTAGCCGAGGTTAAAAAAATACTCGCCCTCACCGCGTATTATCCGGATTCACCCTACGACTACCCCATACGCGACAAGCTCGTTGCCGCAATTGCTGCCAATCATGACCTAGGAGCTGAGCAGTTATTCGTCTCATCGGGATCCAATGAAGGTTTACAGGCAGCGCTCATGGCCTACGGAAAAAAGGGCGGTGTTTTAACGCCCGCGCTGACCTACGACGCGCACCTTGGTTATGCTGAAACCTTGGGGATTCCCATCACTCGGGTGCCTTTGCGTGAAGACCTTCAAGTCGACCTCACTGCGATGGAGCAGCGCATCGATGAGTCCGTTAGCGTGGTTTATTTAGCGAATCCGAATAATCCAACAGGCCTTCCCATTGATCCCGACAAATTGCGCGGATTTTGCCGGCGCGTTGGTGATCGGGCCTTGGTTATTGTCGATGAAGCCTATAACGAGCTTATGGCCGAACCGACGCAAGACTCCATGGTCGACTTAGTGCGCGAGGGTGCGAACGTGCTGGTGACGCGCACGTTTTCTAAGATTTTTGGTTTGGCAGGCATGCGGGTCGGATACGGCATGGGACGGCCTGACATTATTGATCGGGTAGGAAATCACATAATGGCCTGGCCAAACGGCATTGGTCTGACAGCGGCCTTCCACAGTTACGAGGATCAAGCGTTTATTGCTTTCTCGCGGCAAAAGGTGCTCCAAGGCAGGGCGATGGTAGAAAAGACGTTGCGTGATGCCGGCTTTGCGCCAGTGCAGTCAGAGGCGAACTTCGTGTTCGTCGACATCGGTCGTGACGCGCAAGCATTCCGTGAGGCGATGGGCCGAGAGGGTGTCCTCATTAATGGGGGTTACGCGGGCTATCCGACCTACATCAGGGTCAGTATGGGGAAGCTGGAAGACCTTGAAGTATTTGACCGCGTATTTAAGCGCGTCATTGCGCGCGCATGATAATGGTCGGCGACCCGTAAGCCGATGGATACGGCCCTCGTCTGTTATGGGCCGTTACTGGCGGTGAACAACTTGACCATTGACCACCGTCATCAGCACCGGTGTCGTACTGATGCTTTCCTGTGGAATCTCAAAGAGATTATGCTTCAGTAACACCAGGTCAGCGCGTTTACCCTCCGTCAGTGACCCTAAGGCGTCTAATTCGCCGACTTGGATCGCCGTGTTGCGGGTCATGGCGACGATTGCCTCTGCGACGGTCACGGCCTGATCGGCGTTACGAGCGGGCATATCGGGCGTGCCGGGTAACCGTCGGGTGACGGCAGCTTCAATCAGTTCCAATGGCCTATACGTCGACAGGTAAGCTGATGCAGGCCAGTCGGCCCCGAAGCTTTGATTCGCGCCTGACATCATAATCGACCGAACGGGGTAGGCGTTTTCGACTTTATCCATGCCGACAAAAGACCCGATATTGAAGTATGAGGGATCGCGAGCGGCCCATTGAATAGACGTCTGAGCGGTCACGTTTAAAGCGCTAAAGCGCGGTATGTCCTCTGGGTGAACAAAGTCCATGTGGGCGATCGTGGCTCGCACACTCACATTGCCCGTACTCGTTCGTGCAGTCTCTATGGCATCGAGCGACATGCGCACAGCACCACCACCGATGGCGTGGATATGGACCGGTATGTCTTGGCTGAAGTACGTCTCAATGTTCGAGGTGAGGTCTGCTTTAGAAATCATCGGCTGCCCAAAGTCCTCGTTATGGGAGTCGATATAAGGGGTGAGCAGAAAGGCAGTATGACCTTCGGGCACGCCGTCCGCTGCTAATTTTACTGCCTCGGGGCGAACCAGAGCGCCACTAAACTCCTCGGAGAATCGCTTAAAGCGACTCGCAATTTTAGTGGCGTTATCGGTTTCGCGAACGGAACCAAAAATCCGCAGTGTCAG
>DGPO01000086.1:6035-11993 GCA_002390485.1 Halieaceae bacterium UBA4438
GGCGCACCCGCCCAGGCGTCGAAAACGCTTGTCAGGCCAGCGGCGGCCGCTCTAGGTAGCCAAGCGACGAATCGTTCCTGATACGCGAGTTGATCACCGGGGATAAACTGCTCCACAAGCTCGGCCCCCGCTTTTTCACGTCCGGTTCCAAGCGGGGTATTGGTCAGCGGGTCGCGCTCAAAAAAACTCACACCCGGCTGAGGGTCTACAGTACTGGCGGTGATACCGCCTTCTTGCAGTGCGCGCGATGAAAACCAGCGAGAGTGGCCATCGACTGAACCTAAAATCACAATGCGGTCGCCAAAGATGGCGTCGAGCTCCGCCGCTGTAGGCCCCGTTTTCGGAAACAGATGGTTTTGCCAGCCGCGGGCATAGACGGGACTGTTTCCGGGGTTCGTTTCTCGTATGGTCTCAAGCGCGAGTTGGAGTTTTTCTCGTGTGTCTGCAAGGCTTAAATTCACGCCGACATCGGCAAATGAGCCGTTGAAGACGTGCGTGTGTGAGTCCATAAGCCCAGGTATCAGCAGGCCGTCACCAATCGAGATCTGCTGCGTATCGTTACCAATAAACGGCGCGAGACCCGCTGAGTCCCCAACATAGACGATTGTGTCTCCTCGGACCGCGAGTGCCGATGCTGCGGGCGCTAGAGGATCTGAGGTGAAAACCTCACCACCTGAGAACACAAGGTCGGCGGGTTCGACAGGGGGCTCGTTCGAACAGCCGCTTAACATTATGAAAAAGACGAATGTAATTGAAATAAAACCAGAGCGCATGACGGCTTCCTTCTTAGCGTTGTCGACGTGGGACACCCAATCGATAGTACGCAATTGTCGTTGCGGCTGCGAATTGGAAAGTTAGCGCCAGAGTCGAGGCTGATCGCGTCACCTGCTTGGGCAAAAATGTGCTTAACGGATGACGAGCGTCTTGTGATCGAGCTGACTATTAGTGCGGCTGAGAACAGACGTATTTATCCGTGGTCACGACGGATCGGCTATCGCGCGTCTATCAACTTACAGGCCACTTGCTGTGGAAGAGGCGCTCTGCCAAGCTCATCGCATGTGAGTAGGGGAACCGCACGATGCAGCGACGGTCGATTTTACAATTAGCAGTTGCTGGCGCGCTGGCGAGTGGGGTTGCTCTCCCCGCGTTTGCGCAGCAAGGCCATCGACCCCGAAGGTTGAGCCCGGGTGATACGGTCGCGCTCGTCGCCCCAGCCTCGGTGACTTACGAGTCACTCGAGTTGCAACTGGCGCTTGAGACCTTGGAGGCCATGGGGCTCAAAGCTAAAGTTGGTGATCATGTAATGGATCGATTTGGGTATCTCGCGGGAAAGGATGAGGACCGAGCGGCCGATATCAACGCGGCTTTCGCTGACACCCGCATTGACGCGGTATTCGCACTTCGTGGCGGTTGGGGGGCCAGCCGAGTTCTCCCGTATCTGGATTTTGACGTGATCCGGAAGAACCCCAAAATTCTCTTGGGTTACAGCGACATTACGAGTCTCCTTAATGCGGTATTCGCAAAAACTGGATTGATCACCTTTCACGGCCCCAATGTCATGTCTCGCTGGAATGACTTTACCCACCAAGGCATGCGTCGCGTACTTTTTGGGGCGCGAGCGGAAGTCTATGAAAATCCAGTCATTGTTGATGACGATTTGGTTGCCAGAGATCATCGGATTCAAACCATTACCTCAGGGGTTGCCGAGGGACCGTTGATCGGTGGCAACTTAACACTGATGAGCGCACTTCTCGGCTCGCCCTACCTGCCCTCATTTTCAGGTGCCATTCTTTTTCTTGAAGACGTGGGGGAGGCTATTTACCGGGTTGATCGTATGCTCACTCAACTGTCACTGAGCGGCGAGTTACGTCAGGTTTCTGGAATCATCTTCGGCCACTTTACGGGGGTCGAGCCAAACCCAGGTCTGGGAAATTTCGCATTGATGGATATCTTAAAGCAGCATTGTGAGCCCTTGGGGGTGCCGTGTTATTTCGGCGCAATGATTGGCCATATCGAGCAGCAGAGCACCGTTCCTATTGGCGCCTATGCCCGAATGAATGCCGATACAGGCGAGCTTGCACTGACCGCACCCGCCGTGCGCTAGAACAAAAGAGGATTGTTCGCATGAGTAAATTTTTGCAACAAAAAACAGAACTGGTTTGCTTGCTCATCGCGGTGGCCCTGATGGGCTGCTCCCGGCCCCAAGACGCTATGAAACTCGAGGCGATTGTGCCGACTAAGGAGATTAACTCGGTAGGCATGGCAGGCGATCAGCCCGCGGATATTAGCCGATACTTACTGGCCAACGGTGCGTCGGGCGCGCAAATGTCTCCCGACGGTGACCAAGTGGTGTATCGCTCGTCAATTACCGGAACCTCACAACTTTGGAGTATCGCAAGTGGCGGGGGAGAGCCGCGACAACTGACCTTCGGGCAGGGCATTACATTTTTTAGGTGGCTTCCCAATAGTTCCGGCTTGGTTTACGGCGCTGACAATAACGGGAACGAGCAGGAGACTTACTTCACAATCGATCGTTACGGCGCAACGGAGCGCACAATATTTCCGGCAGCAGACGGTGGGTTTCGAGTGCTGGGTGATATCGCCGACGATAACAAAACGTTTTACTTCTCGTCGACAGAGCGAACGGGCCTGCACTACGACGTGTATGAAGCATCGCTTGAGACCGGTGATGCGCGTCTTATTTACGAGGGGCGCTACGGTAACTTCGCGCGTGCCTTATCCCCTGATAATCGTTACTTAGTTGTGACTGAGACGGTGGGGGAGGATTCGGACTATTTGTACCTGCTCGATCTCTCGAGTGGCACCCTGTCTGTAGTGTCACAGCCCGAGTCTCGCGCAAATCATGGCGATGGGGGGTTTGCATGGTCTTCAGACAGCAAAACGCTTTATCTCACGAGTAATCTTGATCGTGAGTTCGCGGCAGTCATGGCCTATGACGTAACCACCAGACGCTTCGCTTCAGTGGCGGAGTCAGCGTTCGATTTATCCTCTGTGGACCTCTGTGGTCCCGAAGACAGATACCTGGTGTGGTTGGAAAATCAAAATGGGTTTGATGTGCTTAGGGGGCGTGATCTCTCCTCGGGTGAGGCGCTTGGATTCCCGGACATTCCCGACGGTGTCTATACACTGAGTTGCTCTGACCAGAGCGACTTGGTGTCTGTCGGTATTAGTGGCTGGCGAACGCCAGGCGACATCTATCTCATTGAGTTGGGCAGTGGCGTAAGCCGTCGACTGATCAGTTCGAATCTTGCCGGAGTTCCAGCTGAATCACTTGTTAAGCCGGTCAGTGTGACCATGCCTGCACGCGATGGAGTCGAGCTTCAAGGGCTTTTGTATCTGCCCGTATCCGGTGGAGAGACCTCAGCGCCCCCTGTGATTTTTGAGGTTCACGGCGGGCCTACCGCGCAGGCGAGAGCGAACTTTGATGCGGTGTCTCAATATCACGTGGCGCGCGGAGTGGCTGTGTTTAAACCCAACGTGCGCGGCTCGACCGGTTTTGGACGAACCTACGTCATGCTCGACGATCAACGCAAGCGCTTGGACAGTGTGCGCGATCTTGTGGATATGCTGGCTTTCTTTGAGGGCGACCGACGGGTGGATGCCTCCAGAGCGGCGGTTTCGGGCGGCTCTTACGGTGGGTATATGGTCAATGCTGTGCTTGCGGCCTACCCGTCAGCATTTAAGGTCGGTGTCTCGCGCTACGGGGTCGCTGACTGGGTCACCGCACTGGAGGTGGCCTCTCCGGCACTCCAGGCGTCTGATCTCCTTGAGTATGGGGATATCCGTGAGTCCGAGTGGCGTGACTTCTACACTGTTAATTCGCCGATTCGTCAGGCTGATAAAATTCGCGTACCTGTCTTGTACTCCCACGGAGAGATGGATCCAAGAATTGATATTTATGAAACAGAAGTCATGGTGAAAACCCTTCGTACCAACGGCGTAGAGGCGCCTTATATCAAAATACCCGATGAGGGGCACGGCTGGCGCAAACGGTCGAATCGTTTGTTCTACTATCGTCGTCAGGCAGATTTTATTGAGTCACACCTGTTAAAACGAGCTGACGACTAATTCGCGCTGAGTTCGTCCGATGTTCGTGCTCCGCCGTTGTTGGCCGCTGCAATGGGCGGTGCCGGACTCCGTCAACCATCGTTTTTCAAGGCGAACCTCAAAACGTTTTCTCACTGAGAAGCGCCGTACCCATCCATGGTATTTACTGAAACGAACTGTTGGATTAATCCGTGAGCTAATGCTGCGCATGTTGACACCATCAGAGGCCGTCCAAGACACGCCGAGTAAGCCATGACCGAGGCAACACAGTTGTTATAACAGTTGCTATAAATGTTGTTATATTGCGGCTCCTTAAACGTTCAAGCCGCAGAGTGCCTTATGCCTAGCCCCGGATTTGCTGAACTCATTGGATTAGAGACGCCAACCTGCCAGCCTGAGGCTGCGAGGGGGAATCTCACGATTAGTGAGATGCACTTAAATCCCAACGGTGTTGTTCACGGGGGCGCACTCTTTTCCCTAGTGGACAATGCTATGGGGGGCGCAGTGATGCAACACTTAGAGGAAGGTCAGGTTTGCGCAACGATTCAGATCACCATGAACTTCTTAAAACCGGTTCGTGACGGCACGGTCGAGTGCATCGCCACTGTCATGAACCGTGGAAAAAAGATTGTTAATGTGCGCGGCGAGCTTTACGTGAGAGACACACTGGTAGGGACTGCCGATGGCAACTTCGCCGTGATGCAGCCGGCTGTCAGCGCCTTAAATCAGGCTTGAGCGACGACCAGAATTCCCGGATGTAGGGCGACGACGCGGACACGATCGCCCGAGGCCAGGGACTTATCGCCTTCTTCACGGGCAAGATCTACGCGCCAAGTCACGCCAGAGAACTGGTGTGTCGAGTGAGTCTCCCGATCTAATAAACTTGAGAGTTCAAACTCGTGTCCGATAAAGTCAGAGCTTTGTCCTGAGCGAGGAGGCTCGGCCGTCTGATATTTCTTGAGCGGTTTCCACAAAGCGACGCCCAGTACAAATGAGGTTATGCCCATGACCGCAAAGCCTGCGAGCCATCCGCTGGGGACGATGCCGAGGTAAACCAACAGCCCGGTGACCAAGGCGCCTAGACCGATGAGGAAGAGAATGATGGTGCTCATGCCGAGCACCGCTAACTCTATGACAAGCGCCAACGCCCCCAGTGCGAACCAAAAGCTCGCCTGGTTCTCACTAAAATATTCAAGAAGTCCCATCAGTCTTCCCTTGCACCGCGTTCAGACGATTGACAATGGTCATCGCCTCGGCAACGACGTTCGCGGCGTTCGTTTGCGAGTCGCTTAGCAGTACGACCGAAGACTCGCGCGCAATAGCCTCTTTGGCGGTGATGGCTTGTTCAGCAAGATCCAACTGCACGGCTTTTTGACCGTCTTCCGTATTGGCGGCGGCACCGACTTTTTCAAGCGCCTCAGCCTTCGCGTTTGCGACCGCAATAATCGCATTCGCCTCGCCCTCTGCTTTTAATATCTGCTCTGCTTTCTCAGCCTCGGCAGCGAGAACGCGCGATCGCTTTTCACCTTCGGCGACATTGATTGATGACTGTCGCTCACCTTCCGACTCAAGAATAGACGCGCGTTTTTCTCGCTCGGCTTTCATCTGTCGTTCCATGGCGTCAAGAACAGTTCGTGGTGGCTCGATATCCTTAATTTCGTAACGAAGCACCATGACACCCCAGGGACCCGCTGCCTCATTAATTTGAGAAACGATGTTGTTGTTGAGAGCCTCCCGCTCCTCAAACGTTTTATCAAGTTCGATCTTGCCAATCTCGCTCCGCATGGTGGTTTGCGCGAGCTGTGTGACCGCCCAAACGTAGTCGTCAACACCGTAAGACGCTTTATAAGGGTCCAAGACTTTTAAGTAGAGTACACCGTCGACAACGAG
>DGPO01000110.1:0-32259 GCA_002390485.1 Halieaceae bacterium UBA4438
CAAGAGTGGCAATCAAACAAACTCCAATGAACCCAGCCAAAACCAAAAGCAGTTAAACAACAGCAATCACGGCCCTGTTTCTAACGACCTACTTTTTCAAATTGGCTTCTGATGTGTCTGGCAGGTAACTACTGCTGACTCATCAATGCGAAAGCCCCCCCGGGGGTGCAATTTCAAGCTAGATGCGAAAAAACAGCCCACGAGATATTTAATAAACACTTTGTGTTGGGGAGTATTTTGGGGAGTAAGAAAATAAAAATACCTATAAACCTTTGATTTATAAATATATTTTATAAATAAAATGGAGCTGGCGAGAGGAATCGAACCCCCGACCGCCTGATTACAAATCAGATGCTCTACCTACTGAGCTACGCCAGCTAGACGTTGGATGGACGGGCCATCACGAAGGGCGCACATGATCGTCAACAGGCGCGCTCAGGTCAAGCCCCATTTAGCCAAAAATCCAAACCCTCGAATACGAGGTCGGTCACCCACTCGCCTTCGACGCCCAAAGCTATGAGTTCCTTGGCAGAGCCGCCCGTTAAAAAGACCGCCGCCTCCGGAAATCGACGGATAATCTCGTTAACCGCCCCATAGGTCATGAGCCATGCACCCGACGAGACGCAAGCCGCTGTAGTCGTACCAGGCATGAGACTGGCCTGGACAGTATCATCAAATCGGATTTTGTCCGTATTAGCGATGAGTGATTCGCGCGCTAGGCAAACACCCGGCAAGATGTAACCTCCAACATGGCTACCCTGCGACATCACATCGATCGTACAGGCAGTTCCGGCATCGATCACAAGCGATGTGGTGTGCCCGCGAGCACGCGTTGCCAGCAGGGCAAGCCACCGATCCACACCAAGAGTATCGGGCGCCGAGTACGCATTTTTTAACCCTGCAAACTCCGCAACACTGCTAACAAAATGCACTGACGTACAGCCCGCCGCTGTGAACAGCGTCTGGAGTTCGCGCGCAAACGCCTCATCGCGAACACATGAGACTGCGGCAGTGGCAGTAGACAAGTCGTCGCGTAACGCAAGCTGCGCCTCGAGGGAGTTGAGGTCGCCCACCTCAGTACGAACGACCGCTTGGCCCTCGCGGAACTGCCATTTTATCGAGGTATTGCCCACGTCAACCAGTATGTTCATTCAGAACCGCCTTCCTTACTCTCAACATGTCCGAGTGTCACCTCGCCAGCGTACACCGTCTCAAGCGCACCCCGAAATTCAACATGTAAGCCACCGTCCAGTGACAACCCCCGCGCAATGCCACTACCATCACCCAATACCGGAACGCTCACAGGCAGGTTCAGCAATAGGTCGCGACGCGGCCAGTCCAGCGCTAATCGTCTGCGCACCTGTGTCGTCTCCAAGCGGCAAACCTCGACGATTGCGGTCATGACCAGGAGCGCAATACGCGAGAGGGACACGGGAGCATCGACGTGCGCTTGCAGCGCCGTTGCCGGCCTATCGATCGACTGGTAACTCGGGTGGCTCGCCACGTTGATTCCAACACCGACGATGACTGCGGTGCGCTGGTTAGCTGAATCACCCGGCAGACTGACCGTCTCAAGCAAAATGCCGCCACACTTTTCGCCTCCAACAAAAAGATCGTTAGGCCACTTTATTTTGACGTCTATCGCCCACTCCGACTCAACCCGGTCGGCAATCGCAAGCGCAAAAGCGAGCGGCAAAAGACTCAAACCAGCAAGTGACGTTTCAGTGTGAAAGCAATACGACAAGTAGAGATTACCCTCAGGCGGGCTCTGCCAGACGCTGCCACGACGGCCCACACCCGAACTCTGCTGCCCCGCCAATAAAAACTTATCATGCGACTCTAACGCGTCTCGCTTGAGCACCGCATTTGTTGACGTGAGGTGTTCGACGCACTCAACGCGTGCCTGACAACCGATGGACTCGTTGAGCTGGTCTTGCAATACCGTTGCGTCACACTCAAAGGGCTTGTCGTTCATGGCTGATGGTGAAAATGACACTCATGGCCCCTTGGGAATGTGATATACCGGGTCACGCTATCACGTTGCTGCATGAGCCTCGATATGATCCGATTTCTGCGATTTATCACCGTGTGTTTATCCGTTGCCATTGGCACGTTGTTAATCGGGCAATTGTGGATGGTCTCGCTCGACACTGCGAGCCTTATTGACGCTGGGCGTGGCGTGCTGTTCTTGCTGGTCGCACTGGGACTCATTGGAGAGCAACGCTTGGGCCTCGCACTCAGCGCGCTGATCTGTCTTCCGACCGTCGTTAGCACCCCACTTTCCGGCCTTACGCCCTTGGTCGTATCGGCACAGTACGCCCTACTGTCGGCGAGCTTGGTGCTACTCCTCACTCAGATTAAGCGCGAGCGCGCCACGCTGTGATGCGCCAGCAACTCATCGCTACACCGATTGGCACCCTCCAACTGGTCTGCGAGAAAGGCGTCTTAATCGAGATCAACTGGGACAACAAACATCGTGCGGCTGCCGAGGCCACTCACGAGGATGTCGAGCTACTAGCGCTCGCAGCGGCAGAAGTCGCTCATTTTCTCAATGGCGAAAAATGCAGCTTTACAGTGCCTATTGAGCCCAGAGGAACTGCTTTTCAAGTGTCTGTCTGGCGTGAGCTCCGCAACATCCCGTGGGGTGAAACTCGGTCCTATCACGACATTGCTTGCAGCCTCGACAAGCCCTCAGCATCTCGAGCCGTAGGCGCAGCCATAGGCCGCAACCCATTGCCACTCGTTATCCCTTGTCATCGCGTTATCGGCAGCAACGGATCGCTTACCGGGTTCGCCGGGGGTCTCGCAATCAAACGCCAACTGCTGCTCATCGAGAGCCGTCAGCGCGGACTGAGCTTTCGTTAAGCGTCTAGATCTGGCACGAGCTCATCACGCAGGCGCTCAATAGCGTCCCGCAATCGCAACTTTTCTTTTTTCATGCGCTGAATGAGTATCCGGTCACCCCAGGGATGAGCTTGCAGTTCGTGGAGCTGCTGATCGATAGACCGATGACGATTTTGCATAACGGATAACCGCATTTGAGGCGTCATCGGTTCATTAGCAGCCGGCTGTTCGGTATTCGAAATCATGCGCATGCTCCCCCAAGCATTACAAATGTTATAACGCATTTTGCACGCTTACAGGAAAGTACCCGCTATAAAGATTTGGAAATCACCGCTGCGTAGTCGATATCGGGGTCGGCACTCGCCACAAAGGGCTCGGCCAGGAGTGAGGGCCGACGGTTATACTGAATCTGCCGCCCGCTCATGTCTGTAACGCGCCCTCCGGCCGCCCGAACCAGTGCATCGCCCGCCGCCACATCCCATTCACTGCAGAGCGAGGTCCTCGGGTACACATCCGCGACACCGCTGAGGAGGTCACAGAATTTCACTGCGCTCCCTGAATTGACCCGCTCAGTATGGCCAAACCGATCAGCAAGGCTGTTGAGTAACAACTCAACACGTTTTGCGGAATGGCGGTGACTGGCCAGCATCACCAAGGGTCTCGATGAATCCCGCGACGACGTTTGAATGACTTGGCCTTCAAGACCCTCATGCTCAGGAAAAACAGCGGCACCGTTTTCAACGACACCCAGCCAATGTTCGCAGCGGCACGGTATAGAGATTAAGCCAAGCTCAGCTTTCCCATCGATAACGAGTGCAATGTTGATCGTGAACTGATCTGTTTTCTCCAAGAACTCTTTGGTGCCGTCCAGTGGATCAACGACCCAACACGCCGGCCATTTGAGACGGTCCTCCAGCTGCGCGACCTCCGACTCCTCCGACAGTATGGGCAGTTTGGGGAAAAGTGCTTCGAGGCGCTCGTAGATCAGGTGATGGAGCCCCGTGTCCGCGTCTGTCAGCGGCGTCGAATCACCTTTTCGAACGACCTCCAGCTCGTGTGATTTACGATAGAATGCACGAGCAAGGTCCGATGCCTCATCGGCAATGGCCAGTAACTGAGTTAGGAGGTCCGCCTGCGAGAAGGCCGATTGAGACAAAATCGGCTGCAGACGTTCATTTCTATTTGTTTGGTTCCACCACATTTGAGAAGCCTACCATTAGATGATTGTTCAAAGCCGGCAAGACAGCATTCTTCCAACAGTAGACTGGACACAAGTTGACCACGTTCTGCTGGACATGGACGGTACCTTGCTCGATCTGGAGTTTGACAACAATTTTTGGGGTCAACGCATACACGAGCAGTACGCTCGATTGAATGACATCAGCCTGCAGGCAACCGTCGAAAAATTTACACCTATTTTCCGGTCGGTCGCCGGCACGCTTGACTGGTACTCGACAGACTTCTGGAGCGATCAATACGGCTACGACATTATCGAGTACTCGAGGACCTTTGCCGAAGGCATACGATTTTTGCCATACGCCGAAAACTTCCTTACTGCACTCAAGAGTACCGGGATTCGTTCAACTATTGTGACCAATGCTCACCCCGATATTCTCGCGCTCAAAAATAGCCACACCGGAATTGCCGATAGAGTTGACGAGGCTATTAGCAGTCATTCGATCGGTTTTGCGAAAGAGTCTCAGTATTTTTGGCAGCGCACGCAGACGCGCCTGGGCTTTAACAAAGCAAAGACGTTGTTTTTTGACGACTCGGCGGCCGTGATTAAGGCGGCGCTTAAATTTGGGATAGCAGGGTCTGTGAGCGTTTGCCTCCCCGACACCAGTCGACCCAAGAACGTCCCGCATTCGAATTACGCGATTGATCAGTTCCAAGATGTATGGCCCTCACCCCTCGATGTCTCGGAGCGCTAATGGATCGTTTAAGAATCGATAAATGGCTGTGGGCTGCACGCTTTTTCAAAACTCGATCAATCGCCAAAACGGCGATCGAGGGCGGTAAAGTGCACTTATCGGGTCAGCGCGTTAAAGTCTCGCGAGAGATTTGTGTCGGCGAAAAGCTCGTCATTAAGCAAGGGTGGGACGAGAGGGAAATCATCGTTAAGGCGCTCAGTGACAAGCGAGGGCCTGCCTCGGCAGCGCAAATGCTGTATGCGGAAACCGATGTCAGTATCGCAAGAAGAGCGCGCGAAGCGCAGGCCCGAAAGGCGGCAGGAGGCGCTGCCGCACGGCCGACAAACAAGCCAGGAAAACACGAACGAAAGGCGCTGGAACGACTTCGAAAACAATTCGATATTTAAGACTCTTCGGGGACGTTCACCTCGCCAAAGGTAATTCGGTTCCGGCCATTTGTTTTGCTCAAGTAGAGCGCGTCATCTGAAGCCTTAAGAAGCACATCAAATTCCAACTCCCAGTCCGGCACACAGGACACAACACCGATTGAAATGGTGACGTGCGGTGCTGTCAGTGACTTCTCATGCGGTATATCGAGCTCAACAATACGCCGCCGAAGCTCCTCAGCAACCTCCAAAGCGGTCGATCGATTCGCCGCAGGATAAAAAATGACGAATTCCTCGCCCCCCATTCGTGCCGCAAACTCCCCCGCGCGACTGGTCATTTCCAGCATGACGGTTGAGATGCGCTGGAGCACCAGATCGCCAGCGGGGTGACCGTAGGTGTCGTTGTACGTTTTAAAATGATCGACATCGAGGGCAATCAGCGCAATGGGGAGCTGTAAGCGCTTCATTCGGGCCAATTCATCATTGATGATGATATTCACACCGCGGCGATTTCGAAGGCCTGTCATCTCATCGATCGTCGCCTGCTCAGCAAGCTGTCGACGTGCGTCTTGCAGTTGTAGGTTTCGCGTCTTTAAGCTGTCACTGAGCGACGCCAAATCCTTACTCATAGCTGCACGCTCAAGACTGGTTTCCACCATTTCCGAGAAGGCGCGACTCATCCACTCGCTGGCGACGATCAAGAACATTGACAGCCCGACCAACAACACCGCAAAGCCCGCATTAAACGGTCGCTCGTTCGCGTGCCAAGCCAGCCAGCATGCGACCGTGCCTAGAGAAAAAATGAGCTGTGTGAGGTAAGCCTGCCGGATAACCACCGACACCGCGATCGTCACAACGGAAATAACAGCCACAACACAGACGCACAAGTAAAAGATAAGGTCGGAAAGATAGCCATCGAGCCAAATGACCGTGCCCCCCCAGATCGCACCGGACACCGCGGCGTGCACGATAAGCTCGTTGAACACCGAGGGGCGCTGTGTAAAGTGCCGGCTGGTTTGAAGCGTTCGATTAATCCGGCGAGACCACCAAAAATTGAGCAGTAGGAGTGATGTCGCCCACGTCAGCATAACCTCGGGATCGAGACTGTAAAATCCCGCTAGCCCTAAACTCACAATACCCAGAAGTTGTGTCCCAACGCCGGCGTATCGGCTACCGCGCAAATGAAGTTCCAACTTTGCGGATAACACTTGATTATCGGCTATACGCCGCTGATAAAGCATGTCTGAACTGCTTGCCTTTGCCTTGGTCTCAAGGTTGATTATGCAGGAAGTGATGTGCAGGGCATACTCTTACCTTAACGACCACCAAGGACAGGAAAACATGTCACGCTTCGCATGGATTATTGCGGTGGCCCCCTTAATAGTTCTGGCCCTGAGACTGACCGTATTTGATCCAAATACACGCGATCTTTCCTGCGTCACCGCGCAGCAAGCGTTCGAAATGCAGGACTTTTCTTCGTCACTGCCCAGCGATGTAATACTGCTCACGGGCAACCAGCGCATCAAGCACTGGTCAAGCTCACCGAAAAAAATTGACGATGCACAGGTTCTCAAGCGAACCGTGGAAGGACTGACGCCTGAGCTACTCAATACATGCTTTCCAAGGCTCATAGGTCACTATCAACCCAGTCGTGTGTTGCTTTTTTTAGACACGCTACACGCATCGAGGGATGATTCTGGCGCTCTGCTGGCGTCGCTTGACGGAATTATGGAGCAACGATCGGTGTATGGACTTCGGTTCGACCTATGGGTCATAGCACCGATCACCTCACCCCGACTCTCCTCAACAGAACGCGAGAAAATCAGCCTACTCATCAGTGAGATCAGCGAGTGGTCCAAGCAGACGCTCGGCACACACTGGGTCGGTCTTGACGAGGTACTTGAAGACCACGCTGAGGGCACAAACCCGCATTACTTTTGGCCGGACGGCAACACCCTAACGCAAGAGGGCTATCAGCTCATCACTCAGCGCCTTATCACCGTGTCTGAGGAGCGTAATAAAGAATTTACAGGTATAGTATCGCCATGAATTTTGATCAGTTGCCCACAACCGCGCCAGAGACCCCAGTCCTCGACCGAATCGCTGACGCAGGCCATGAAATCGCTTCTTTAAATGACGAAGAGTTGGTGCGCCTTGCAAACGAACTGCGCGAATTTTTGCTCTACTCCGTCTCCACGACCGGTGGCCACTTTGGTGCGGGGTTGGGGGTCGTCGAACTCACAATCGCACTTCACCACGTCTTCAATACTCCCGACGATCGCATCGTGTGGGATGTAGGCCATCAATGCTATCCACATAAAGTACTCACAGGCCGGCGGGAACGCATGTCGTCAATGCGACATAAAGGCGGCCTGAGCGGCTTCCCCAAACGGTCAGAAAGTGAATTTGATACCTTTGGTGTTGGGCATTCTTCAACCAGCATTTCAGCAGCAATGGGTATGGCACTCGCCGCGAGACAGCAAGGTATCGACCGTAAAGTTGTTGCCATTATCGGCGACGGTGCGATCACCGGTGGCATGGCGTTTGAGGCCTTGGCACATGCGGGACACGAACGGCCCAACATGCTGGTCATTCTCAATGACAACCAAATGTCGATTGGCCACAACACGGGCGGCCTCGCGAAGTACTTTGCACGTATCTGGGCGAGCCAAAACTACCTCACGTTACGTGAGACCTCTAAAAAACTTCTCGAGCACGTGAAGCCAGCCTGGGAGCTTGCCAAGCGCACTGAAGAACACATGAAGGGAATGGTCACACCGGGAACATTGTTCGAAGAACTTGGATGGCACTACATCGGCCCTCTTGATGGCCATGATCTGCCCTCACTGGCCAAGGTACTAAAGCGCGTATCGTCCTTAGATGGGCCACAAATCCTCCATATTCGGACTATTAAAGGAAAGGGCTTTGCGCCCGCCGAAGCGGATCCCATCGGTTACCACGCCTTGGGCAAAATCGAGACTAAAAAGCCAGAGTCTTCATCGTCCGAACCAAAGCCGCCGAAATACCAAGACGTGTTTGGTCAATGGCTGTGTGATACCGCCGCAGAAGATTCAAGAGTTGCAGGCATCACGCCCGCCATGGGCGAGGGCTCCGGCATGGTTAACTTTGCCGCGGCGTACCCCGATCGGTATTTTGATGTTGCCATTGCCGAGCAGCACGCCGTCACGTTGGCCGCCGGTATGGCCTGCGATGGAGTCAAGCCAGTCGTTGCGATCTACTCTACGTTTCTTCAGCGCGGCTATGACCAGCTGATTCACGACGTGGCTCTACAGAACTTAGATGTAACCTTTGCGATTGACCGCGCCGGTCTTGTCGGTCAAGACGGTGCTACGCACCACGGTGCCTTCGACCTCAGCTACTTGCGCTGCATTCCAAACTTAATCATCGCAGCACCAAGCAACGAAAACGATTGCCGACAAATGTTAGTAAGCGCTTACAATCACACAGGCCCATCGGCGGTGAGATACCCTCGCGGAGAGGGTACGGGTGTCCGGATTGAGCCCCAGTTGCGCGGCGTTGAAATAGGCAAGGGCCACGTTGTGCGCGAAGGCAGCGAAATAGCGATACTCAATTTTGGCGTGTTGCTCACCGAGGCCGAAAAAGCCGGCGAAGTACTCAATGCAACGGTTGCCGACATGCGCTGGGTGAAGCCGCTCGATACTGATCTCATTATGCAACTTGCACAGACCCATTCACGTTTTATTACGGTAGAAGAGAATGTGGTGGCCGGTGGTGCCGGTAGCGGCGTCGCCGAGTACTTGGCATCACAGGGGCTGAACATTGAGATTCGACACGTGGCGATTGATGATCGGTTTATCGATCACGCCAGTCAGGGCGAGACGCGCATAGACGCCGGATTGAGCTGCGATGATATTTTAGAGCAGGCAAATCTTGGGCACGCGAAACCCAACGGAACAAAAACTGCGGTGGCGTTATGAGCGAAATAAAAGGCGATGAAAAAAAACTGAGCGCGCAGATCGAGGAGCTGACCGCGTTGGTCAGTCAATTAGAAGACCCCAACATTGAGCTGGAAGATGCGCTGGCCGTTTACGAATCGGGCATGAAAATAGCGCAGGCCGCACAAAAAGCCTTAGAACAAGCCGAGCAGCGCATTGAAACGGTTACCAACAGTCATCAAAGCTAAGTCGTTTTGTAACGGCCGGTGGGCTTTAAAATCATGAATCCCAGTGTGCCCATTGTCTGCAGCGACCCGCGGCTTGAGGCCGCACTCGCCTACGCACTCTCCAAACCCGGAAAGCAGCTGAGAAGCCAGCTGTGCTCAGCCACCGCACAAATGATGGCGGACAAGCCACTTGATAGCGCCACTCGAGCGGGCCAGGCGATCGAATTCCTTCATACCTACTCGCTGATCCACGACGATCTACCGTCGATGGACGACGATGACCTGCGGCGAGGTCAACCAACACTGCATAAACAGTTTGATGAAGCGACAGCGATTTTAGTCGGTGACGGTTTACAGGCGCTGGCGTTTGAATGGATTACGGACACACCCCAATTGAGTGCGCGTCAACAAGTGCGCTTAATAAAGCTGCTCAGTCATGCGGTTGGTTTTGACGGCATGGTGGGCGGGCAAGCGATGGATATTGCGGCAGAGGGTCGCTCGCTCGATGTATCAAGTCTTCAAGAAGTCCACCTCCGCAAAACCGGTGCTCTGATCGAAGCCGCGGTTTTGGCTGGGGCAATTTGCGCCGAGGCCACTCCGTCTCAAGAAGAAGCGCTGGCGCTGTTCGCAAAGCGTATTGGCCTTGCCTTTCAGGTCATGGATGACGTGCTGGATGTCACGGCCACCTCAGAGGCACTCGGCAAAACTGCGGGCAAGGACATTAGCGCCGCTAAATCGACTTATGTTGCCTGCCTGGGAGTGGATGCCGCACGCAACTTCGCCGATACATTATTAGCCGAAGCGATCGACGCCTTGAGCGAGTTTGGTGAGTCAGCCGACACGCTCACCCGACTGGGCCGGCTGATGGTGCATCGCGCCAGCTGAGCGACTGGGCCTAGCTCCACGCCAGCTGCATGAGTGAGTAACCACCTGCGACCAAGCCCGCGGCGATCAAGGCCGCAGCAACATCGTCAATCATCACGCCTAAGCCACCACCAACCTGTTGATCGAGCCAACTGACTGGCCAAGGCTTTAGAATATCGATCAGTCGAAAGCTAACAAAACTCAGCGCCAAAACAACGTAAGGGTCGATGTGTGTCAAAAACCACGTCCCGAGTATCAGCAAGGTCAAGCACTGCCCCACGACCTCGTCGATCACAATAATTTGAGCATCGTGAAGCCCGGTGGCGCGCTCAAGATGGTTGGCACACCAAGTCCCGAGCATAAAAAGCACCACAAGCGTCGCGCTCGAAAAGAGAATGGGCCAATGGAGCAATAAAACCGCTAATGGTAATGCCGCGACACTGCCGACCGTACCGGGCGCCACCGGTGAGAGGCCAACACCCAAAAAGGTGGCGACGATGAACGGCAATCCCCTTGACTCAGTGGAAGTGGTCATAACCACGCTCCTTGGGCATCACGTCACACTCTACGCCCTCACCGCCCTCAACGCGACCGATCCTAATACACCCACTGGGCGGATTAGCGCTTGGCGGCAACGTGAAAAGCAGCTGGTAATCTTCGCCACCGCGCAGCGCTAAGTCCCGTGCACGGGGCTCACCAACCGCTCGTTGCAGTGCCGGTGAAAGGGGCACTAAACCGCTTTCAATAATAAATTTACAGCCGCTCGCGTTCGCAATATGCGCTGCATCTTGAAGGAGCCCATCAGAGACATCGATACAGCTCGACGCCTCGCCCCTCAAGCGCACGCCCAAGTCTAAATGTGCGTCAGGTGCCGTAAATCGTGATACCAAGTGGTCTTGATCTTCGAAATTTAAATCCAGTCCACGGTGTTCTCCTGCCAGTAACGACAGGCCGAAGGCCGCATCACCAAGGGTCCCACTGACGTAAATCAGATCGCCAATGGCAGCACCTGAGCGCAGGATTTTTTCCCCACACGGACAGTGACCCATCACCGTCACCGTCAGGGCCAGCGGTCCGCGAGTGGTATCACCACCGACCAAGGGAATTGCATATCGACTGCTGGCGCGAGTGAGTCCTTGCGACAAACCCTGTAACCACAGGGGATCGTTGTCTGGCAGGGTCAACGCCAAGGTCATACCGAGCGGTTCAGCCCCCATTGCAGCCAGATCGCTCACTGCCGAAGCGACGGCCTTATAAGCGATATCTTCAGGGAAAAGATCCTCGTCAAAGTGCGTACCGCAGACCGCGGTGTCAGTCGATACGATGAGCTCTGAACCGGTCGGAACAATCAACGCAGCCGCATCGTCACCAACGGACAGTGCGACAAAGTCTCCGGCACCCAAGGAAGAAAAATACTGAGTGATAATATCGAACTCACTCACGACGCGGTGTTCAACCTTCGACCAGTTCGTTTGGTCGTAACTTAAGGCCCACTTGATCGAGCACGCCATTGATGTAGCGGTAAGAATCTGTTGCCCCGAACTTCTTTGCCAGCGCCACCGTTTCATTGAGTGTGACCTTCGCAGGCACGTCGATACGCTCCATCAACTCAAAAGTCCCAAGACGAAGGAGGTTCCGCTCTATGCAGTCGAGCGCTTCAATCTCTCTATCAAGAAAAGGGACGTAAAGTGCATCAAGGTCCAGCGAACGCTCAGCAATACCGACGAGCAACTCATTGAAGTATTCGACATCGACATTCGTAAAGTCATTATCGGTGCGAAACTCTGCCTCGATTGAGGCAGGAGTGGCTCCTGTCATGGACCACTGATACAGCGCTTGAATGCAGAAATGACGAGCCCGCCGCCGTTGGGCAGCTAGCACATTGATTGATGTCATCAGTTCTTCAAAGCACCCAGTAGGCTAACCATTTCGAGGGCACTCATTGCCGCCTCTGCACCCTTGTTTCCCGCTTTGGTCCCAGACCGCTCAATCGCCTGTTCGATGGAGTCGACGGTTAAGACACCGAAGGCAATCGGCACGCCGGAGTCCAATGACACCTGCGCAATGCCTTTCGTGCATTCACCCGCAACATGCTCAAAGTGGGGAGTACCGCCACGTATCACAGCGCCCAACGCGATAATCGCATCGCATTTACCCTGCTTGGCTACCGCCTGGCATACCATGGGGATTTCAAATGCTCCAGGCGCACGAACAATGTGCAGTTGGTCTTCACTGATACCGTGGCGCTTGAGCGTATCAATGGCACCCTCGAGCAGATGCTCTACGACAAAACTATTCCAACGCCCAACGACGAGCGCAAAGCGTCCAGAAACAGAGTGAAGCTGCCCCTCTGTAGTCGTTATTGATTGTGACGCCATACTTTCTCTCCTCATTTACGCCGGAGGCATTGCCTCTGGCTCTACAAACTCGACGACTTCAAGTCCAAAACCTTCGAGCGCATTGTACTTCACAGGGGCGCCCATGAGGCGAATTTTACCCACCCCTAAATCCCGTAATATTTGCGCGCCCATCCCCACCTGGGAATAGCCGACGCTTTTCTGCTGCGAATCATCCGGTAAATCAGCGCCCAGCACAGCGTCCACCTGCGCTAAAAGCTCCGCATCAGACTCCTGCTTGTTGATCAGCACAACAACACCACCACCCTCCTGCCCAACGCGGGACAAGCTGTCTTGTATGGACCAAGAGGCGCGCTCGGCCGATGAAACAGCCAATAGGTCTCGGACAGAGGAAACCGTGTGAACCCGCACCAGTGTCGGTGTCTCCTGGTCGAACTCGCCCTTACTCAGGGCCATATGAACGTGGCCTTGTGTGCTTTCTTGATAGACAGACAACATAAATTCGCCGTGCCGCGTTGTTATCTGACCACTTCGAATCAAATCGACTGTTCGGTAGTGGTTAAGTCGGTAGTCCACCAAATCAGTAACGCGACCCACACTCAGATCGTGCGCGTCAGCAAAGGCCACGAGCGCTGATGCATCGGCAAGCTCTCCGTGGGTGTCGAGCACTTCGGCAAACACAGCAGCAGGGGTTAGTCCGGCAAGCGTCGCCAAATCGACCCCAGCTTCGGCGGCTCCCGTGCGAATCAAAACGCCGCCTGAGAGTGTTGCTACCGGGAAGATATGGCCCGGCTGAACCAGATCAGACGGTTTGGCATCGGGCGCCACAGCAACGCGAACCGTGCGTGCTCTGTCGGCAGCCGAAATACCCGTATCGATTTCGGTGCTGGCCTCGATAGAGAGTTTCACCGCGCCTGACGTGGCTGGATCAACCATGGGTGGCAAATTAAGTTGCTCGCAACGCGCTTCGGTCAGCGCAAGACTCACCAACCCTCGAGCCTGCCGCGCCATGAAGGTCACGTGACTGGCCTCGCAACACTCTGCGGCCATCGCCACAACACCTGTTTGACCACCGTCACTTTGGTCAAGCACCAACAACACCATTTCACCGCGCCTAAACTCGCTAATAAGCTGTTCTGCCGAGGCCGGCGGTACTGAATCAATCACTGTGATACCCCGCGTTCTTCAATGTCTCTACCGTTATACTGCTCGCCGTTGGCGCAACACCTGACTGCAGCAATCGCTCCAGATACCGCGCGATCACATCCACTTCTAGATTCACTTCGCTACCCAAGGCGTAGCCGCTAAACACTGTTTCTTCCCATGTTTGAGGAATAATATTTAACTCAAATCGCGCGCCTTCAACCGCGTTGACCGTGAGGCTCGTGCCATCGACGCAAATGCTTCCTTTTTGAGCAATGTAGCGTGCAAGATCCGCCGGTGCCTCAATCGACACGCGCCAAGACCGCGCGTCGCGGGTTAACCCGACAACGCGCCCTAAACCATCGACGTGGCCGCTCACTAAATGTCCACCCAAAGCCGTCGTTGGGGTTAGCGACTTTTCCAAATTGACTGCGCTGCCCACCACAATGCTCTTTAGCGAGGTCAATGACAGCGTCTCAGTGGAGACATCTGCCCAGTAGCCGTCGCCGGGTAATTCCGTCACCGTCAAACAAACGCCATTGGTGGCAATGCTGTCGCCCAGCTGAACGTCTTCTAACGGCAAGGCGCCCGTTTTAATGCGTAACTTAACGTCACCGCCTGTTTGCTCAATAGCGGCAACTTCACCGACGGCTTGAATAATTCCGGTAAACATAGATGTCTCTCGTCAGGGTTAGTGCCAGCGGGACTGTCCGTCAGTCTCCAGTGGCCGGGCGCATGATAATACGTAAATCGTCACCAATCATGTCGTGCGATACTATGGCGTAACGATGCGCGTCAGCCAATGACGAAAAGTGAGCACTGTGTAAGGGCCTTGCATCAGCGCCTAGCATGACAGGCGCCATGTAAATCAACCACTGGTCAATCAGGTTTTGTCGCTCTAGCGCGCCAACGAGCGTGGGACCTGCCTCAATTAAAATCTCGTTAGCACCCCGCTCACCCAACGCGAGAAGTACCTGACGCAAATCAAGTCCTCCGTCATTTGCCGGTACTTTCACTTGTGTGACCGTGGATGGCATCGCAGCATCGAGGGATGTGGCGTCCTCGGTGAAGACCAGTGTCGGCACGTCTCCAGTGACCACGTTCGCCAAGGGCGGCGTAATACCCCTCGAGTCGATGACCGCTCGAAGGCTCGGTGCTGTCAGTGCTCGCGACCAATCGTCGCTGTCGAACCGATTGTCACACTGACGGACGGTCAAGGCGCAATCGTCTGCTGTAACCGTGCCGCTACCCGTCATTATCACGTCACTTGATGCGCGCCACGCTTGAACATCTGACCGCGCACCAACACCCGTAACCCACTGACTTTCACCAGAGGCCATGGCCGTTCTACCGTCCGCCGAAGCACCCATTTTAACCGTGACACGCCCCCAACCGCGCTCGAGTCGCAAGAAGAATCCACTTAGATCTTGCTGTGCCTCAGACTCGCAAACCCCCTGAACCACCTCGATTCCCGCCGCCGTCAGGCGCTCAATACCTTTACCTGCAACCCGAGGATCAGGGTCAATACAGGCAATGACAACGCGTGCAATACCGGCGTCAATCAGCGCATCGACACAGGGTGGTGTCCTACCCGTATGATTGCAGGGCTCCAAGGTCACATAGACTGTCGCGCCCGCAGCGTCGCTCGTTTGCGACAGTGCATGCACTTCGGCATGTGCTTGCCCCGCGGGGTGCGTAAAGCCGCTACTGAGCAGAGCGTCGTCACGGACAATCGCACAGCCTACCGCTGGATTTGGCGCAGACCATACGCGGGCGCGACGCCCCACTTCCAGAGCCAAGGTCATCCACCGCTGATCGCTACTGGTCACCCTTGCCACTAGGCCTGAGGGTCGGCTTCAAGTGACGCTATCGCGTCACGGAACTCAGCCAGATCCTCAAAGCTGCGGTAAACGGAGGCAAATCGCACATAAGCCACCTGATCTAAGCGCTTCAGCGCCCCCATAACCAACTCACCCACAACGCGTGAATCCACTTCTCGCTCACCAGTGGCTCGCAGTTGATTTTTGATTTGCCCAAGCTCGGTCTCCACCGCCTCCACCGACACAGGGCGTTTTTCCAGTGCGCGTTGAAATCCATCGCGAAGCTTTTCTTCATTAAAGGGTTCACGACTGCCGCTTTGCTTAATAACCCGAGGCATCACCAGTTCAGCCGCCTCGTAGGTGGTGAAGCGTTCACGACAGCTCACACACTCTCGACGACGTCGGACCTGTCCCCCGTCTGCAACGAGTCGCGAGTCAATGACCTTGGTGTCGTCGGCAGAGCAAAAGGGGCAGAACATAGTCAGTTACCTACTCGTTAACTGCCGTAAACAGGGAAGCGTCCACACAATGCTTTGACGCTTTCCCGAACACGGCTTATCACTTCCTCAGCGTTGTCAGAGTCTAAACTCTCTAAGACATCACACATCCAATGCGTCAACTCAGCTGTTTCGCCATCAGCAAACCCGCGCGTCGTGATCGCTGGGGTTCCGAGCCTTAAGCCTGAGGTGACAAAAGGCGATCGAGGATCATTCGGGACCGCATTTTTATTCACGGTAATAAAGGCACGGCCAAGCGCCGCATCGGCGTCCTTACCCGTGTATGCCTTGTCGCGCAGATCCAATAACATAAGGTGATTATCGGTTCCTCCGGACACGAGGTTAAAGCCCCTGGCACAAAACGTTTCAGCCATCACCTTCGCATTTTTAACGACCTGCTTTTGATAATCCACAAACGCCGGGTCCATGGCCTCCTTAAACGCAACCGCTTTTGCCGCAATGGCGTGCATGAGCGGACCGCCCTGTGCGCCGGGGAAAATGGCCGAATTAAGTTTTTTATGCAGCGCTTCGTTGTCTCGCGCCAAAATCAAACCGGATCGAGGCCCGCGCAATGTTTTGTGGGTCGTGGTCGTCACAACATCGGCGTGCGGAATCGGGCTTGGATAAACGCCGGCTGCGACCAAGCCTGCGACGTGCGCCATGTCCACGAGCAAGTAAGCACCAACAGCATCGGCAATCTCACGAAATTTACCCCAATCCATAATTCGGCTGTAAGCACTGAACCCACCAATAATCAGCTTGGGCTTGTGCTCGAGCGCCATCGCCATAAGGTCATCGTAGTTAATCTCGCCCGTGGCAGTGTCAATGCCATACTGCACCGGGTTATAAATTTTGCCCGAAAAATTAACACTGGCACCGTGCGTCAGGTGCCCACCATCGGCAAGACTCATTCCCATTACGGTATCGCCAGGCTCCAGAAGCGCGTGAAAAACGGCAATATTAGCGCTTGATCCTGAGTGCGGCTGGACGTTTGCATAGGCCGCGCCAAACAGTGACTTAGCCCGCTCGATCGCTAACACTTCGGCGCGATCAACGAATTCACAGCCGCCGTAGTAGCGCTTTCCTGGATAGCCTTCTGCGTATTTATTCGTCAGCACACTACCCTGCGCCTCAAGCACTCTGGGACTTGCGTAATTTTCCGACGCAATGAGCTCGATATGCTCCTCCTGACGCTGGGCCTCAAGACGCATTGCGTCCCAAAGCTCGTCATCAAAAGAGGCGATACTTTGTGACGCTGAGTAGCCATGCCCGGCTGGCATGTTCGCTGCCTGATTCATTAAAAGGGTCTCCAACAAGTCTGTAAGTCGCGTAAGAAAATCGATGATGTTGCGCATGATAACGCAGCTGCACACACCATGCAGTGGATTAGGTAGTTTTACCTGAGCAAGTCGGTGTCAGAAGCCTTGTCTGTCATATTTCATTCACAAAATTGCAATATTATGCGGGCTCGATTTATGACAACAGGGCCTTAAATCATGCGAATTAGTATCTTTGGCAGTGGTTATGTGGGCCTGGTACAGGCGGCGGTTTTTGCCAACGTGGGTCACCGCGTGATTTGCATGGACGTGGATGCAGAGCGCGTTGAGCGTCTCCGCCAGGGTCAGGTCCCCTTTTTCGAGCCCGGCCTGAGCGAAATGGTGCGCCAGGGCGTCAGCGAAGGCCTGCTGACGTTCACCGATAACACGCAAACCGCGGTTCAAGACAGCGATTATCTTTTTATCTGCGTCGGAACACCGGCAGGCGACGACGGCAGCGCTGATTTACAGTACGTCATGAGCGTGGCGGATGGTATTGCAGAGCACATCAACGGTCGAAAAATTGTGATTAATAAATCGACCGTCCCTGTCGGGACGACCGACGCCGTAACGGCGCGCATTCAAGCAGGCCTTGACCTAAGCGAGAATCACCATCCGTTTGAGGTCTGCTCAAACCCCGAGTTTTTGAAAGAAGGGTCCGCAGTTGCTGATGCGAAGAGTCCTGATCGCATTGTGATTGGAGCAATGTCCTCTGACACGATCGAAGAGTTTCGACTTATGTATGCCGCATTCAGTCGCAACCACGACAAGCTTGTCATCATGGACCCTCGCAGTGCCGAGCTCACGAAGTATGCAGCGAACGCGATGCTCGCCACCAAAATCAGTTTTATCAATGAGATTGCTAATATCGCCGAAACCGTCGGTGCCGACATTGAGCAGGTCCGACGAGGCATTGGCTCAGACCCGCGTATTGGCTACCAGTTCATCTATCCGGGCGCCGGCTACGGGGGCTCTTGTTTCCCTAAAGACGTCCGAGCCCTGAAACACCTCGCGCACTCTAAGGGCGG
This sequence comes from Halieaceae bacterium UBA4438, assembly GCA_002390485.1. Taxonomy (GTDB): domain Bacteria; phylum Pseudomonadota; class Gammaproteobacteria; order Pseudomonadales; family Halieaceae; genus Luminiphilus. The sequence continues at coordinate 18,310 of DGPO01000110.1, forward strand.
CCATGCGTCAATTCTGACCGCGGTCCACGACACCAATCAGCGGCAGAAAAATAAGTTAGGTGAGCGCCTGATGGCGCGGATCGGCGCCAACCTCACCGGTAAAACCATTGCCGTTTGGGGCCTGGCCTTCAAACCCAATACCGATGACATGCGCGAGGCGCCGAGTCGTTTTCTCCTTGAAAATATCTGGTCATGCGGCGGGCAGGTTCGGGCGTTTGATCCCGAAGCCATGGCATCGTGTAAAGCGATTTACGGTGACCGCGACGACATTGTTTACGTCAGCAGCAAAGACGAGGCGCTGGAGGGCGCTGACTGTTTGGTGGTGTGTACCGAATGGAAAACGTTTTGGTCGCCGGACTTCGACAAGATTAAAGCCACACTCCGTCAACCTGTGATTATCGATGGCCGGAATCTGTACGATCCTCGTCATCTGGCAAGCATGGGGCTTGAGTACTACGGTATTGGCCGAGGGTTATCGGTGACAAAATGTTAAATGCATACACTTTGGGCTGGAGAGAGTGGGTTGAACTGCCCGAACTCGCCATTGGTCCCATTAAAGCAAAAGTAGACACGGGCGCTCGGACCAGTGCGTTGCACGCCGTCGATCTAGAACTGTTTGAGCGCAATGGCGATCAATGGGTCTCGTTCGCGTTTGAATCCGCAGACGGCTCGCTTGGCGCTGTTAATGAAGCGCCGGTTATTGAGTTTCGAGAGGTGACAAATTCGGGCGGCCAAAGCGAGTCTCGTCCTGTCATTAAGACGCCCTTAAAACTGGGCGCGGTTTTTAAGCTCGTCGAACTGACGCTGACCCAGCGCGAAAACATGGCGTATCGGATGCTACTTGGACGCACGTCTTTGTTCTCCGACTTTGTCGTCGACCCCTCTGAGAGTTTTTTGCAAGGCGGTGACGAAAGCCACCCCGGAGCACCCGAATGAAGATCGCCATTTTATCCCGAAATCCCGACCTCTACAGTACAAGCAGGCTGAGGGAAGAAGCGGAGAAAAAAAGCCATGAGTGTCGGGTGATCGACACGCTCAAGTGCTCTATCGACATTACAACGGCCAACCCAGCAATCTGGTATACCGGCGAGAAGCTTGAGCGTCAGGATGCGATCATCCCGCGGATCGGTGCGTCAATCACCGATTACGGGACGGCGGTCATCCGTCAATTCGAGATGATGGACACCTATTGTTTAGTGGGCTCAATTCCACTGGGGCGCTCGCGCTCGAAGCTTCGCGCGCTGCAACTCCTTGCGCGCAAAGGCCTAGGCATGCCAGCCACGGGATTTGCACACGACGTGCACAATACCCGTCAGCTGATAAAACTGGTGGGCGGCGCGCCTGTTGTAGTGAAACTCCTCGAGGGCACTCAGGGCCGTGGCGTTGTACTCGCTGAAACCGCGAAAGCTGCGGAATCAGTGATCGATGCATTCACTGAGCTGAAAGCCGACTTTTTGGTCCAAGAATTCATCAAAGAAGCCGGCGGCAGCGACGTGCGGTGCTTCGTGATCGGTAAGCGGGTCGTGGCCGCGATGGAACGCACCTCGTCTCCCGGTGAGTTTCGCTCTAATTTACACCGTGGTGGCAGTGCTCAGCTGACGAAACTTTCGCCGGCGGAACGCCGAACCGCGGTGAAGGCGGCGCAAACAATGGGACTCGATGTGGCAGGTGTCGACCTCATTCGATCGAGCAGAGGCCCACTGGTTCTCGAGGTGAACTCCTCCCCTGGACTGCGAGGCATTGAAGAAGCCACGGGGGTGAATGTTGCCGGAAAAATCGTCAAGTACATTGAAGACAATGTGGACTCGCCACGGTCGCGGCGTAAAGATAAAGGATGAATTTTCCGCGATACCAAACCGGGCTTTATGGCAGTAACACGCGAAAAAAATGAATCGAATCAATACCGAGATCGTCCAAAGATCCCATCAGACAATCTCGTCAGCCCCTAACCGATGGACTTATTGGTAAGGCGGTCGATCTTCTCTCGTGAAATAAGGTTCTCATCGGTAAACTTCACGCCTTATCTATGCCGAGAGTAAACTCTCGGTTTTCGAGCCCATACTCGACAACCACAATCGCTAAAGGCGCTATTCATTATGAGTGACAACAAGCACGGTAAGTCTGGTCAATACGTTTATTCGATGAATCACGTGAGTAAAGTGGTGCCGCCGAAGCGCGAAATTTTGAAGGATATTTCTCTTTCGTTCTTCCCCGGCGCCAAAATTGGCGTGCTGGGCCTTAATGGTTCTGGAAAATCAACACTGCTTAAGATTATGGCGGGCATCGATACAGACATTCAGGGCGAGGCCCGTCCGCAGTCGGGCATCAAGATTGGTTACCTTGCACAGGAGCCGCAGCTTAACCCGGAAAAAAATGTCCGGGGCAACGTTGAGGAAGGGCTGGCAGAAGCAATCGATGCCTTGGCGGGACTGGATAAAATTTACGCCGCTTACGCCGAGCCTGACGCTGACTTTGACGCACTCGCTAAAGAGCAAGCAAGACTCGAGGACACGATTCAGGCCACCGATGCGCACAATATTGAGACTCGCCTTAACGTCGCAGCCGATGCCCTACGGCTCCCCGATTGGGAGTCTGATATCACCACCCTATCGGGCGGTGAACAACGCCGAGTGGCACTGGCAAGACTCCTGTTGAGCCAGCCCGATATGCTGCTACTCGACGAGCCCACCAACCACCTCGACGCCGAGTCAGTGGGCTGGCTGGAGCGCTTTTTAGAGGGTTTTACCGGAACCGTCGTTGCGATTACCCACGACCGTTACTTTCTCGATAACGCGGCCGGGTGGATTTTAGAACTCGACCGCGGGCGCGGTTTTCCTTACGAGGGAAACTACTCAACGTGGCTTGAAGCAAAAGATCAGCGGCTAGCTCAAGAACAGCGCCAGGAAGCATCACGTCAAAAAGCCATTAGAGCCGAACTTGATTGGGTTCGATCAAATCCGAAAGGACGCCAGGCAAAAAATAAGGCCCGCCTCGCTCGTTTTGACGAGCTCAGTTCGCAAGACTTCCAGACGCGCAACGAAACGAATGAGATCTACATACCACCGGGTCCGCGCCTTGGAGACAAGGTCATTGAGGTGCAAGGATTGCGCAAAGTCTTTGGCGACCGACTGCTCTTTGATGACGTGACCTTCACCGTACCCACAGGAGCGATCGTCGGTATTATCGGCGCGAACGGAATGGGCAAGTCGACGCTCTTCAAGCTCTTGATGGGGCATGAGCAGCCTGATGGCGGCAGCGTCGTTGTCGGCGAGACCGTTCAACTCGGCTACGTGGACCAGTCGCGCGACGACTTAGACGGCGCTAAGACCGTATGGGAAGAAGTGTCAGACGGTCTGGATATTATTAAAATCGGGACCTATGAGGTTCCGTCACGCTCATACATTGGGCGGTTTAATTTTAAAGGCTCCGACCAGCAGAAGTTTGTCAAAGACCTCTCGGGTGGCGAACGAAATCGCCTACACCTCGCTAAACTTCTCAAACAAGGCGCTAACGTTTTGTTACTGGACGAACCGACCAATGACTTGGATGTTGAAACGCTGAGAGCGCTAGAAGATGCGGTGCTTGCATTCCCCGGCTCAGCCTTGGTGATCTCCCACGATCGCTGGTTCCTGGATCGAATTGCCACACACATTCTCGCCTACGAGGACGACGGCGGAGTCGTTTTCCACGAGGGAAACTACACTGATTACGAAGAAGATCGACGAGCGAGACTAGGACGTGACGCGGACCTGCCGAGTCGGGTGAAGCACCGCAAACTCATGTAACACTCGTTGCTCAATCAAACAGGGCAATGGCCTCGTCAAGCCGAGACACTGGTTGCACGTCAATGCCAGGGATAGGCGTTCGTGGGGCATTTCCCTTGGGGACAATCGCGCGTTTAAATCCATGCTTGGCGGCCTCTGCGATTCGCTCCTGACCACTGGCCACGGGGCGAATCTCACCCGTCAGGCCAACTTCACCAAAGACGACTAAGTCCTTGGGTAACACTCGATTTCGAAGGCTTGAGACCACCGCAAGGAGCAGGGACAAGTCGCCACTTGTTTCCGCAATCCGAACACCGCCCACCACATTGGCAAAGACATCCTGATCGCCCACATGTAAGCCCACATGCCGGTGCAGTACGGCGAGGAGCATCGCTAGCCTGTTTTGCTCAAAACCAACAGCCACCCGGCGCGGATTGCCCAAATTACTAGCGTCCACTAAGGCCTGAATTTCAACCAATAAGGGCCGAGTACCCTCCCACACCACAACGACCACCGTACCGGGAGCCGGTGTTTCAGCGCGCTCAAGAAAAATTGCAGAAGGGTTTAAGATCTCTTTAAGACCGCGATCGGTCATTGCAAACACGCCCAGTTCGTTGACGGCACCAAAACGGTTCTTTTGCCCACGCAGCGTTCGGTAGCGGGAATCTTGTTCACCTTCAAGCAATACTGAACAATCGATCATGTGCTCAAGAACCTTGGGGCCGGCTAAGCTCCCATCCTTGGTCACGTGACCGACCAATATCAACACGGTCCCGGTCTGCTTGGCATAGCGTGTCAATAATGCTGCGCAGTCTCTGACCTGCGCAACACTGCCCGGCGCTGACGTCAGCGCATCGCTGTGCACGACTTGAATGGAGTCAACCACCAGAATTTTGGGTTTGTGTTGATCGGCCGCCGAAAGGATTTCATTGACGTCGGTTTCAGCCATCAGTTGCAGCGAATCAGTCTCTAAACCCAAGCGAGATGCGCGCATAGCAACCTGCTGAGGAGACTCTTCACCCGTCACATAAAGTGAGGATGCGCTTGAGGCGAGGGTGCAGAGTGTTTGTAACAGGAGCGTGCTTTTCCCCGCCCCAGGGTGCCCCCCAATCAGTATGGCAGAGCCAGGAACGAAGCCCCCACCCAACACACGGTCTAGCTCTGCAGAGCCCGAACTGAAGCGAGGCAAATCAACCAGATCAATGTCCGAGAGCTTTTGTACCGTTGCGGTGGCGCCCACGAAGCCACCGCGCACCTTTTGCAACGACGACGTAGGACCCCCTGAAATTCGAACCTCAGTCAGTGTGTTCCACGCTTGACAGGCCGAACACTGGCCCTGCCATTTTCGATAGTCTGCACCACAGTCGTTACACACAAAGGCTGACTTGGTTTTTGCCATAGAACACTCCGACAGGGGTGCCTCAGCACCGCGAAACCGCTATGCTATCAGACCAAGAGTCACTGTTTGCATTCATGTCTAATCCGCGATTCATTCCAGAGCGTTATTGCACCTTTTCCAGCCAGCTTGCGGCAACCATTGGCTTGGAGGAGGCCGTGTTGCTGCAAGGCTTGGGCAATCAGCTCTCTGCGCAAAAAGACCAACAATCGACGATCTCGATCACCGCGTTAGTGGACGAGTTCCCGTTCTGGGACACCGTAAAAATTGGTCAGCTGCTGCAACGAATCGTCGATCTAGGCATCTTGCCCGCGCGACCGTCCTCGTCGGACCCATTGGTATGGGTCACCACGGATAACGCCCCGGTACAAAGCGCACCCGAGCGTGTCACCTCGACTTGGGCGCCTAGCGAGCACCTCATTGACCTGTTAAACCTGAACCATGGGCTGACACGCCACTTCACGCTCGAACAGTTGACAACGTTTGATCGTACGGGCGATATCCGAACCCTCGAGGCGCGTTTTCGTCACCACGTACTCGCACGATGGCGTCAGCAGCAAAAGCACCCTGCATTTACGATCAGTGAGCCCCTACGTTTTGACAACGCCTGGGAACCCAGTGCGGATGCGAAGGAGATTTTAGTCCGCGCGGAGATGCCCGAAGATTTTCTTGAGTCTATTCGCCCTGAGTTCATTTTGTATTGGAAAGAGCGCGGTGGTGCACCCAAAGATGTGAACAGCAAGTTTATTCAGTTTGCGCGCCAGCGCTGGGTCCGGCACGCGAACAGTCTGCAACACAGTACCGTGCCTGAACGACTCGATCCGACCTGGAAACCTAACGCGGCGGTCTACGAGACATTGGAACTTTCTGATATTTCCGCGCAATATATCGACTCAGTCCTTAATGAATTTATTGTTTATTGGGTCGACAGTAATGAAGTACACACGTCGTGGAATGCAAAGTTTTTGCAACACGTAAAATACCAGTGGCAACGCCACCAGGAGCAAGCGAGTGGCAGATCAGCAGCAGGCGGGGGAGCTCGCCCAACAGATCGTACAAAAGACCGCAGCATCACCGACGATCTCAGCGACACCAGCTGGGCGGGATGAGGCGTCCAGAATCGATGAAGCCGATTTGATCGATACTATCAATCAAGTCTTTGCTCTTTTTCGCCTGAACTATCACAACCAATACTACGCCGCATGGTCCGATGCACAGCAACTCGGACAGGTGAAGCGGCTGTGGCTTGAGGCCCTCGGTGATTTTTCAGGTGAGCTCATTCTCATGGGTGCGCGGCGCGCCATTGAAGCAAGCGAATACCTACCGACATTAAACCGCATGCTGGAGAGTTGCTCCCAAGCGCTCGGGGAACTAGGCTTACCAACCGCCGCCGCGGCTTACGAGGAGGCCTGTTTAGCGACCAGCCCCAAGGTCGAGGCGATCTGGACTCACCCTATTGTCTACCTTGCAGGCAGAGATGCGGGGTGGCACCTTTTGGCAAACTCCACGCGCAGTGAAGCACTGCCGCGCTATCAGGTTCATTACAACCGCTGGCTGAAAAGTGCGCTTAAAGGCGAGCACTTAACAATACCTGAACGAAAGCAACTCGAAGAGGCGTCAAACGAAACCCGTATGACATTGGAAGATCGACAGGCGGCACTGACGTCTCTGCGTCAACAGCTAAAGCTCTGAATCATAGCCCTGCTCGACCAAATAACGTTCGAGCTCCTGACGCTGCGCCTCGAGTGTCGTAATCAAATTTTGCGCCTGATCGAGGGTACCTGCTGTCATGGCCGTTTGAAGGTGTTTGGCGCTATTTGCCAGAGGCATTGCCTGTGCGTTACTGCAGGTGCCTTTTAACCGATGCGCTAACGCGCGAATAGGCTCGGGGTCGTTCTCGGTCGCAAGGCTTTGCAGCGCCGTAACATCGCTATAAACCTCCGCCCTAAATTTCCCGACGATCATCTTTACCAGATCTGCATCGCCACCCAGCATTTCACCAAGCACCACCAAGTCCATGGGTGGCAGATCACTAGGGTCCGTAATTCTCATAGCTGCTTCTCGCCAAGTTCTCGAATCGCGTAAATTGACCTTGGAACGACAACTTGCACGTCCCAATGGGGCCGTTTCTTTGCTTCCCAATAATAATTTCGGCGACACCCTTATCGAGCGAGTCTTCGTTGTAAACCTCATCACGATAAATAAACATAATGACATCGGCGTCTTGCTCGATCGCACCCGATTCTCTTAAATCTGAATTGACGGGGCGTTTGTTTGGGCGCTGCTCGAGTGAACGATTTAACTGAGAAAGCGCAACAACCGGGCACCTAAATTCTTTAGCGATCGCTTTTAAGCTGCGCGATATCTCCGAAATCTCTGCGGTTCGACCCTCGTTAGAGCCCGCAACGCGCATCAGCTGAAGGTAATCCACCATAATCATCCCTAGGTCACCTTGCTCTCGGATCAGTTTGCGAACGCGCGATCGCAGATCCGTCGGGGTGAGTGAGGGTGTGTCATCAATAAAAATTTGTGTGTCTTTTAACTTTTCAGTCGCGCCCGACAATTTTGGCCAATCGTCCTGCTCCAGCTTTCCCGTTCTGACGCGTGACTGATCAATACGCCCCAAAGAAGACAACATACGAATAACGAGCTGCTCCGCGGGCATTTCCATTGAAAAGACCATGATCGGACGATCACTGGAGAGCGCCGCATTTTCGACCAGATTCATGGCGAACGAGGTCTTGCCCATGGAAGGGCGACCCGCCACGATCACCAAGTCAGATGACTGCAAACCAGAGGTCATACGATCAAGATCAATAAACCCGGTCGTCAGGCCCGTGATATCGCCACCGGTATTGTAAAGCTCCTCAATGCGCTCAAGTGCACCACTGAGCAGGTCACCCATCGCTTGAGGCCCACCCAACTTCTGGCCGCCCTCGGAGATTTGCATAATGAGGCGCTCCGCCTCATCCACCAGTTCTTCGGAGCTCCGCCCCTCGGGATTAAAACCGGCGGAGGCAATATCTTGCGCGGCCGTAATGAGCTGGCGCAAGACTGATCGCTCGCGAACCGCCTTGGCATAAGCTCTTACGTTGGACGCGGTTGGGGTTTGCTCCGCAAGCTCAGAAAGATAGGGATGACCACCAGCGCTGTCGAGCTCGCCCGTTGCTAAAAGACGATCGGCAACGGTAATAACATCGACCGGCTCACTGCGATCGACGAGCAGCGCGATTTGGCGAAAAATAGCTCGGTGCTCGGGACGATAAAAATCGGCAGCAGCCAAAACCTCAGCCACGCCATCCCAGCTGTCAGCGGAGATCAGCAGAGCGCCCAGAACGGATCGCTCCGCCTCAATCGATTGCGGCTGCAGCTTTAGTTTTGCGACATCCCAATCGGGACTTGATGCTGTCTCCATGTCAACTCTTAACCAATCTTGACGTTCAGGCTACTGGCCGTTTTCATACGGCCAAGCAACACAGCATGCCACAGTTAGGATCTGTGGCGTAACCAAAGTCGCAGAGTTTACTTACTCAGCAACAACGGCGAGGTTAACAGTTGTCACAACTTCCGCATGAAGTTGAATCATGATCTCGTATTCACCCAGCTCGCGAATGACGCCATCAGGGAGTCGCACCTCAGACTTGTCAGTCTCACAACCCGCAGCCACTAGGGCCTCGGCGATGTCACGCGTCCCCACTGAGCCAAAGAGCTTGCCCTCTTCACCAGCCGTTGCGGCAATTTGCACTTGCTCAAGTGCCTCGATGGCTTGGGCACGTTTCTGCGCAGCCTCTTGAGCGGCAGCGACGGTCGCCTCAAGCTCCGCACGACGTGCCTCAAATTTCTCAATATTCTCTTGGGTCGCAGGCACAGCCTTACCCTGTGGAATAAGAAAGTTACGGCCATAGCCGGGCTTCACATCAATACGGTCACCCAGAACACCAAGGCTACCTACGTTATCCAGCAAAATTACGTCCATCGTTCTATCCCTCTACCGTTGGCGCCGTGCGCCGATATTTCATAACCTTTCAATTCGACTTTACTCGTCGCCCTAGGTCAAAAAAGGCATCCAGCAAAACCGCCACGAGCACGCCGACTTTCAAAACATCGACAAATGCCCATAAAACATAGCTGACCGTGAGAAACCCACCGCCAAGCTTTCGATCGCGTGCTATGCAGTGCAGCAACGCAAACCCACAAACCGTAACCGGTATACCCGCTAGCGCAGACCATGCTGCCCACTCACCACTGCTCATGGCGCCCACCACGGTGACAACGACGAGTACCACAACCCAAACACTGGGCAGCTTCAGCGCGCGAAATTCCTCACCAAACGCCCCCGGCTTATAAAGCTCAGATTGCCAGTACCGCCCAAGTAACACACACAGCGATGCCATAAGTGCATTGCCGACCGCCATTAACCCGGCGACCTGGCCCAACGTCGGCCTTACCATCTCAAGCGGGTTTTCACCGGCTTGCAATGCCTCAATCCAAGCGTCAAAGAGACTCAAAAGCGCGTCTAAAAAGCCTGAGTTAAACGTCAGTAACGCAAAACCCCCTAGCGCTGACACGGGGACTACTGCCAACAATGCGAGCGACAGACTGACGGTCTGTGCCAACACTGCCGCGGCTGCAAATACCGACAGCAACAACCATCCCGTACCGTAGTCTCCACTGACCCAGCCCAATATCAAGGCCGGCAGCAAAGCCCATAAAACAACCCATGCACCGTCGCGAACACCGCGCCCCATTGTAACCAGGGCAACCGCCGCTGCGCTGAACGGCGCGGTAACAACCAGCACTGACCCCATCAAGGCGACCGCCAGCGCTTGCCAGCGACCGCGCATGACGAATTCAGCGAGGCCGCGCATCATCGTCTTATTGGTGTGCGTCCGTGTACGGCAACAACGCCAAGTAACGCGCGCGTTTAATCGCCGTCGCTAACTGCCGCTGGTATTTCGCTTTCGTGCCGGTGATACGGCTCGGTACGATCTTGCCGGTCTCACTGACGTACTGCTTGAGTACCTCTAAATCTTTGTAGTCGATTTCCTGCACGCCTTCTGCAGTGAAACGACAAAACTTTCTACGTCGAAAAAAACGTGACATTGATTAAGCCTCCTCTGCGCTGTCGTCGGTCGTAGGAGCCGCTTCAGCTTCCACTTCTTCGGCGCTTTCATCTGTGGCGTCTGCCTCAACTGATTCCGCTTCTTGCACGACCTCGGCTTTCGCCTCGGCGGCCTGACGGTCCTGATAACGTGACTTACGCTCGCGGTCCTCTTTTTCGGACTTCATAATCAATGACTCTTCAGTCACTGCTTCATCGCGGCGTATCACTAAGTTACGGATGACTGCATCGTTGTAGCGAAAGGTCGTGGTGAGTTCTTCCATCGCCTCGTTGGTCGCTTCAACATTCATCATGACGTAGTGCGCCTTATGAATTTTGTTGATGTGGTAAGCGAGTTGACGGCGACCCCAATCTTCAAGACGGTGCATTTGCCCGCCATCTTTGGTGATCACATTGGAATACCGTTCGATCATGCCCGGTACTTGTTCCGACTGGTCCGGATGGACCATAAAGATGATTTCGTAGTGTCGCACTAACGATCTCTCCCTTCGGTTGTAGCCGCCCGTTCACCGGTGCAGCAAGGAGTTAAGGCCCAGAGAGCCCAGCTAATTGTGAGGCGCGGAGTCTACAGAGGCGTTTGATGGAATGCAATCAGTGCGACGTTCGTTGCCTGACCGCCTCAAAAAGACAAACACCGGTCGCCACCGACACATTGAGACTCGAAACGTCACCGGCCATTGGGAGCTTTACTAAAAAGTCGCAAGCCTCAGTGGTCAGGCGCCGCATACCGGGCCCCTCGGCACCCACCACAATGACCGAAGGTAACGTCAAATCCTGATCGTAAAGGAGCGCATCAGCCTCTCCTGTCGTACCGACAATCCAAAGACCCAAGTCCTTAAGTGACTTCAGCGTTCGAGCAAGGTTTGTCACGCGAACGAGTGGGACGCTATCGGCAGCACCGCTCGCCACTTTTCGTGCCGTCGCATTAAGCTCAGCGCTGTTGTCTTTCGGCGTCACGACTGCGTCAACACCTGCGGCATCAGCCGAACGCAAACAAGCGCCTAAGTTGTGGGGGTCGGTCACGCCATCGAGCACCAACACGAGGGGCTGAGGCCTCGCCTTCAAAAAGACCAACAACTCTTTTTCGCTCATGGACACCTGAACATCTAACGGCTCAATCGTCGCAACAACGCCCTGATGGCGTTCACTCACCATGGCGTCGAGATCCCGTTTGCTAGAACGACTCACACCGACACCTTGGTTCATGGCCAAGGTCAGCAAAGCCTGGATCCGCTTGTCATTGCGGTCAGCTTGTACCGACAGATTAATCACTCGACCGGGAGAACGACGTAAAAGACCATCAACCGCGTGAATGCCGTAAGCGAAACTGGACATTATTTACGCCCGCGTCGTTTTGACGTGTCCTGTTTACGGGTTGATTTTTGGGTCTTTGTGCCGCTCTTTTTTGCGCCAGTCGCCACCTTAGGCTTTTTTTCCGGCCGCCGCTTAGCCGACTGCTTATTTCCTCGCCGACCTGCGCCGGGCGTAACGTTCCCAACCAGTTCTAGGTCGATCTTGCGGTCGTCGAGATCAACCCGTGCAACCTTGACCTGCACCTTGTCACCGAGTTGGTAAGTTTGACGCGTGTGCTCACCCACCAAGCGTTGCGACGCGTGGTCAAAATGATAGTAGTCCGAGGGCAACGCACTGATGTGGATCAGTCCCTCCATGTAGATGTCGCTTAACTCAACAAACATTCCGAACCGCGTGACCGACGCAACGACCCCTGCGAACTCGTCACCAATATGATGTCTGAGGTACTCACATTTGAGCCACAGCTGAACATCGCGTGTGGCGTCATCGGCGCGACGCTCCGTCATGGAACAATGCTCACCTGCGGCCACAAGATCGACCATGGTGTAGGGATACAGCGCCCTGTTTTGCTCTTTTGAGAGCTTACGAGGTGTCGCACCTGACGCCGTCGCAAGGCGTTTAATCGCTCGATGAACCAGCAGGTCCGGATAGCGTCTAATCGGTGATGTGAAATGCGCGTAGGCGTCGTAATGAAGCCCAAAGTGTCCATCATTCTCAGGTTTGTATACAGCCTGGCTCAATGAGCGCAAGAGCATGGTTTGAATCACCTGCGCGTCATCGCGCTCGTGAAGTCGCGCCATGACACTCTGGTAATCCAGTGGTGTAGGGTCGAGGCCTCCTGGCAAGTCTAAGGCCAGCTCGCCCAAAAAGGTCCGCAACGCTTCCAAACGCTCGGTTGACGGTCCTTGGTGAACTCTAAACAGTGCGGCCAGCTCCGATGCCTCTAAAAACTGCGCGGTCGCCACGTTCGCAGCGAGCATGCACTCCTCGATCAGTTTGTGTGCATCGTTTCGGATAACCGGGACGATCGCATCGATCTTTCGATTCTCGTCAAAAATAATGCGCGTCTCGACGGTCTCAAAGTCAATCGCCCCCCGTTTCGAGCGGGCCGCTCGCAACACCTTGTACAGCTCATGTAACCGAATCAGACCCTCATACCGCTCCGAAGCAACGTCATCGCTGTAGCCCTCTTCAAGGACCTGCCCCACTTGGGTATACGTCAATCGTGCGTGGGAGTGAATCACTGCCTCGTAAAAGCTTGAATCAGTGACCTGCCCGCTGCCATCGATCACCATCTCGCAGACCATGGCGAGCCTGTCTACTTGAGGCTTGAGCGAACACAACCCATTGGACAGCACCTCGGGAAACATAGGGACAACGCGCTCTGGAAAATACACCGAGTTGCCGCGCGTGAAAGCCTCTTCGTCAAGTGCACTCCCGACGGGGACGTAGTGACCCACATCGGCAATGGCAACCCAGACGCGAAATCCAGATCCTTCGGCCTCGCAATAAACGGCATCATCAAAATCTCGCGCGTCCTCGCCATCGATCGTCACCAGCCCCAGACCGCGCAGGTCAACGCGACCGGCTTTATCGGCCTCTGTCGGCTCATCGCGAAGCGTGCCCGCTTGCACTAGGACCGCGTCGGGCCACTCGTTTGGAATATCATGTGCACGAATCGCCACATCAATCTCAAGCCCGGGATCTAAGTGATCACCCAGAATCTCCTCAACGGCCCCTTTGGCGCCAAGCACCTCAGTGGGATAGTCCGTAATACTGACCGAGACCAGCTGCCCCGACTGCGCACCCGCTTTAAACTTGGGTGGGATGAGAACGTGGTTACTGATTCGGCGATTATGTGGGAGCAAATAGCCAATACCCCCCTCCTCCATGTACCGACCCACAATCGATGTGTGTGCCCGACTGAGTACCTCGACAACGTGTCCACTTGGACGCCCCTTGTCGTCATGCCCCGACTGGGCGACCAGTACTTCGTCACCATCAAAGACGCGGTACATCTGACGGCTTGAGAGAAAAAAATCATCGCCCTCCTCAACCGGTGAGGCAAATCCATAGCCGTCTCGGTGCCCAATGATTTTACACTTCACTAGATCCATCTTTTTCGGCAAGCCCAAGGCTCCCCGGCGACCTGCGATCAGCTGACCGGCGCGCTGCATTGCTCTGAGTCTTTTCTGAAGCGAAAGGAGATCATTATCATTATCGATGCCCAGGGCAGTCGAGAGCTCCTCAAATCGCATGGGTACGTCGCGCGCAGCCATCACCTCGAGAATCAGTTCACGACTGGGTATGGGATGCGCGTATTTTTCCGCCTCGCGTGAGGCATGAGGGTCTTT
>DGPO01000110.1:32321-38414 GCA_002390485.1 Halieaceae bacterium UBA4438
TTGAGTGATGCGAGGTTACCGCAAAAAGACGCGCGAGACCTCGATGCAATGCCGACGCGGTGCCGATACACGTCACCCGCTTGCCGGCATAGTGCTTACTGACTAATAGACTCGCCGCACACGCCATCGATCTCACAATAGCATCTGCCGCGGGTTGACGTCACGAGCGGACGGCTCTTGCAGCACCGCCGCCTTGTTGTGTGACCACCAGCGCGAAAAACTACTGCGGTGGGCAAAGCCCAGCATGTCCGACATGCTGCCTCGAATTTTGACCTCCCGACGCAGGCTGGATCGAATGACCTCCATACGAACCTCTTGTACAAGCTCTGAAAATGACACCCCGTGATTACTAAGCCACCGATTCAATGTTCTTCGATCGACGCTCAGCATGGCGGCAACACGGGTTATTCGACACTGGCCTGTAGGCAACAGAATTTGAATGATGTGTCGCGTTCGGTCGACGATCGTTGGCTCCCTGACGCCGGTGGTGTCGAGAAGCAAGTTTAATAAGCGCGCTTCTAATACCGGGTCTGAGGGACGAAGCGTTAAGGCAAGGTCGGTCTCACGGATCGTGAGGGCATTTTGCTCGGCACCGTACGCGGGGTTTTTGCCAAATATTTTGACGTATCGCACGGACGGGCCAGGCTCACAACATTGAAAACTAATCGCGGCACATTGAATTTTAGTATGGGCGACACGCTCTAATATTTTAATCATCGACGCCATGGCAAGCTGAATAGTTTGATGTGCTGGACCGGGTAGGCTCGCCTCAAGATCAGCCGTAAAAACAACGAACCCCGCCACATTTTCAACCGCCAACAACAGTCCATCGACCTGCACCCACGCGATATCTAACAGCTTATGGATGACAGCCCCTAACGTAGGCTGCTGCGCCAAGACCAACTCTGCCAAGCCAAGCGCGCTTCCGGATCGGCACTCCGCCATTCTCAAGCCAAAGTCCGCCACATTGGCTTGCGAAGCGGTCAACTCGAGCAGCTGGATGATTGATGCCGTTGGTATCTTGAAGTCCGGATATCGCAGGCAGTAGGGGTCTATATCGCTTTGCTTTAACAAGGCAATGGGGTCAAGACCCACCGCTAAAGTGGCTTTTGAGTAGCCCTCAAGCACGGCGGCACGTGAAAAACACTGATGGTAATCGCCCATGTCCCTACTTGTTATTTATTTGTCCCCAATTGCTAACAATATTACCGCGCTGTTCCTGTAGTGTCGACGCAATTAGCAAGAACAGCGTGCGCGGAGACGGCAGTGCATGACCTTGGCTCGGGTAACGAAGGGCCCAGTCAAGAGACCGGTGCTTGTGTCGACGCAGTCAAAAATCCGTTACGGCATGCAGCAAACGCAGCCAATACCTAGGCATTTGCCAAAGGAGCAACCAATGAACAGTCCGCAGCATCCAGATACGCTTGAATCCGCTTTCTACGGCCTAGAAAAAACGGAATACCGACATTTCACGGTGATTCCCCGGACCCCGGTTATTGGTGGTGTTATTGAGGGGGGCGACTTTGAAAATATGACCGACGATTTCGCCGAGGACTTGCGAGACGCACTTTGGAAGTTCGGCGTGTTGTTTGGGTTGGGCCGCAATTTATCGTTCGATGCCATGAAAAACGTGTCCCTTATTTTTGGTGATCGTCTTGAAGAACACTCATTTGCACCGACACTCAAGGAGCAGGGACACCCAGAAGTCACGGTCATTGAGCGCTCTAAATCTGACGGTGAAAACAAACTGGACGTTGATTTTTGGCACCACGATGTGTCGGCACGGGCGCACCCGAATATCATGTCAATACTGCAAGCTGACGTTGTACCGTTTGGTGCAGACACCATGTGGTCAAGTGCAACCGCCGCCTATGACCTTCTACCCGAAGGGCTAAAACTGCTCTTTGAAAACATCACGGTCGATCACGACACGTTATATACCGTGCTGCGACACAACTTTGGTGGCGGCGACATCACGCCGGAAAAAATAGCGATGCTCCAAGAGAAGGCGACGCACCCCGCTGTTATTCGGCATCATGCGACCGGCGCGCCATGCTTGTTTGTGGCTAATGGATACATTAAACGGGTCTCGGGTTATGACGTTGATCTTAGTGAACTGGTTATAAAACTCGCCAATCAGCTTCCCATCATTCCGGAGCTTCAGGTCCGTCACCAATGGTGTCCTGGCGACTTTGCAATTTGGGACAACTTTGCAACTTGCCACTACGGCGTGTCGGGCCATATCGGGGCGCAACACCGGCGCCTTTACAGAACCGCCGCATGGTCCGAGTCAGTGAAACCCGAACCCTTCATTCGACCGCGCTAACGCGCAGGCAAACGCCACATGACAAACCTAAAGCTTACGACCATATTCGTGCTGTTTTTTTGCATCAATATCATTGGCTTTATCGATCGGCACTTGTTACCCGCATTTGGCAGCCAAATTATTGCTGAGCTGGACCTAACCCGTCAGCAGTTTGGCCTCCTGACAGGATTTGCATTTGTCGCTGTTTACGCGCTCAGCGGGCCCGTCATGGGCGTGTTGGCCGACCGGTACAACCCAGCAAAGGTTGTCACCGTTGGCGTCTTAGTGTGGAGCCTCATGACGGCCATCAGCGGTCGCGCCACTTCATTTTTCACCATGCTCGCCCCAAGAATGCTTGTGGGTGTTGGAGAGGCCACCCTGCATCCGTCAGCCACGAGTATCTTTGCAAAGTGGTCGGGGGTCGGCAGTCGCTCGACAATTTTCAGTTTATTTTTTCTGGGCGGGCACATCGGTGTAGGTCTCGCGTATTGGCTCGCCGGTACCTTTGGAGACACCCTCGGATGGCGACAGCTATTTTTCTTGCTGGGCAGCGTAGGCCTATTGTTTTGTATTCCTCTTTGGTTATTCGTAGCGCCACTTGTTGCCGGCTCGAACCAAACCGACGACAAGCCGTTAGTGAGCAGCCCGTCAGTCACACAAATAGTCAGCGATCTTAGACACTTACTAGTGTCGTCAACGCGTTTTCGCATTGCCGTTTTAGGCTTTTCTCTCGTGCATGTGCTCTACGCAACCAATCAATTTATGCAGCTGTGGCTGTCGTCCGAACGTGGTCTCGCTGATTACGAAGCAGCCTCGGTGTACGGCGCCGTTTATCTAACAGTCGCCATTCCAGCGGGCTTACTTGGCGGACTCATGGCAGACCTCTTTGTCCGTTATTTTCGAACGACAAAATATTTATTCCTCGTCATCGTATTGCTTGCCTCCGGACCGCTACTCATCGCACTCCGGTACGCAACGATCGATACGCCGTTATTCCAAATAGGGCTGGTCGCCTCAGTCTTCATGATTACCTTTCCCTACGGCGCCATGTTCGCGGCAGTCATCGAGGAAGTGCCTGCGAGAATTCAGGCCTCGGGCACGGGTTTCATATTATTTGCGTGTAACGTTCTTATTATCGGGGGTGTCACCTGGGGTGTGGGAGCCTTATCAGATTACTTTCAGACAACAGGTCTGACTCAGCCGTTAAGTCGCGCACTGTCAATCGGCGATGCCATGACGTTGCTGGCCATTCCCTGCTTCTGGTGGCTTCATCGACACCAGATACGGATGATGCAAATAACACAGACCGCTAACGACGCCATGACAGACTCAAATTCAGAGCAAAAATAAGGAGACTCACCATGTCCTACGATGTGGATCCAAACCGCTGTTCTATTGATCAAATCGACGTCAGTGACTCACGCTTATACCAGTCGGATACCTGGCAGCCCTATTTTTCGAGGCTGCGGCAAGAAGACCCGGTTCACTTTTCGTCAAACGACCTGTTTGGTGACTTTTGGTCCGTCACAAAGTTCGACGACATCGTGTCGGTGGATACGGACCACCAGACTTTCTCGTCAGAGCCGGCGATCACTATTGGCGACTACGGAGATG
Organism: Halieaceae bacterium UBA4438; assembly: GCA_002390485.1. Lineage (GTDB taxonomy): Bacteria > Pseudomonadota > Gammaproteobacteria > Pseudomonadales > Halieaceae > Luminiphilus. The sequence goes on from DGPO01000110.1 coordinate 36,241, forward strand.
ATGTTCCCGTCAGACAATTCATCGCAATGGACCCACCACACCACACGCCTCAGCGAGCCACCGTACAACCGGTGGTCGAGCCCAAGCAGCTGAGCAGCCTTGAGCCGCTCATTCGTCAACGGGTTTCAGTCATGCTTGATGAACTGCCCCTCAACGAACCGTTTGATTGGGTACAAAACGTTTCCATAAACTTAACCACTCAGATGCTCGCCACATTATTTGACTTCCCCTTCGACGAGAGAGAGAAGCTGACCTACTGGTCGGACATGGCTGGCGCTATACCCGAAATAGCGGGCGGCGATGCTGTAATTGAAGAGCGTAACGAGGCAATGACAGCCTGCCTCGCAACGTTCACAGAACTGTGGCACTTGCGTAAAAACAACAAGTCGAGCAACCACGACTTTATTACCATGTTGGCCAATGACGCGAGAACAACGAACATGATCGACGACCCGATGCTGTATCTGGGCAATATGCTCTTACTCATCATCGGGGGTAATGATACGACACGGAATTCAATCACTGGGAGTGTGTTTGCACTCAATCAATTCCGCTCTGAGTATGAAAAACTTGAGGCAGATACATCGCTGATCCCCGCTATGGTTTCAGAAACCATCCGGTGGCAAACACCGCTGATGCATATGCGCAGGGTGGCTACCAAAGATTGTGAACTCGGCGCAAAGACAATTCGCAAAGGCGACAAGGTAGTAATGTGGTACTTGTCAGGCAACTATGACGAATCCGTCATTAGTGATCCAGGTCGCTTTATGATCGATCGCGTAAACCCAAGAAAGCATCTGTCTTTCGGAATGGGCATTCATCGCTGCATGGGCAACCGGATGGGGGAAATGCAACTTCGAGTGCTCTGGGAAGAACTCCTCAGCCGGTACGCGTTTATTGAGGTTTTACAACCGCCAACGCGCGTCCTCTCAAATTTTGTACGCGGATACAGCGCAATGCCCGTAAAGCTCCATCCCAGATGAGTGCCGTTGAGACCGAGTTCGGCAAGATTAAAGAGTCAAAACGGTATTATCTCTTTATATAATCCACTTGGAAAAAGCACGTCATTAAATTCTCAAGCGCACTGACCGGTGAGACGATTAAAGGGCGGCGCCGAACGACAGGAGCATCTTAATGGGTCAACTAATAAGTGTAGAAGCACTGTCAAGCCACGGTGCTGACTGTATTTTTGATTGCGGGTTCTCTCTGAGCGATGCCGACTTGGGTCGTCACTGGTTCGAAAGTGGGCATATCGACGGCGCCCTTTATGTCGATCTAAATCACGATCTGAGTGATGTCGCTGATCATCGTGGCCGCCATCCACTGCCAGATCCGGAAGTATTTGCTGAGCGAGTTCGGTCCTGGGGTGTTAATCAACACGCTAAAATCGTCTGTTATGACCAAAATGCAGGTGCATTTGCGGCAAGGCTCTGGTGGATGTTGCGTTGGCTAGGACATGGTGAGGTCTATTTACTCGACGGCGGTCGCGCGGCCTGGGAGCACGCAGGCCTTCCCCTGACAACTCAGGTGCAATCAACACCTCAAGGCAATTTCACAGCAAAAGTGCCGCTGACTCGAACCTGCAACGCCAGTGAGCTCCCCGACGCAAGCCGAACACTACTCGATGCGCGTGACGCGCAACGATTCGCAGGCGTCAATGACGCGGTCGATTCCATTGCAGGACATATCCCCGGAGCGATCTGTTGCCCGTTTACTGACAACCTTCGTGACGGCAAATTCTTGCCCGCACACGAGCTACGTGACCGCTTCGATACCATCGGTATTGGTGAAGATACTGTGTGCTACTGCGGATCTGGTGTCACCGCCGCACACAACATTCTGGCGCTGGTTGAGGCGGGCTTCAACGAACCGGCGCTGTACGCAGACTCTTGGAGCGGGTGGATCACGGACCCAACGCGACCCATTGCCCGACTTTGAGGATTGCGCCAAGCGCACCAATGCGATGCCTATTCTTCTGTTAACCTGAGACAATCAGGCGTTCTCGGTATCGCTCGCGCCATTCCGTCTCACCTATTTTGCTGATTGATGCGACACATTTGGTCCCCCTTCGAGTCTTAGGGGTAACAGGTCTCAAGATTGACAATCAAATAGCTGACGAGTAGCCTCGCCCTCCTTCTTTTTGCCTTACCTGCCCAGGTGGTGAAATCGGTAGA
>DGPO01000110.1:38451-39275 GCA_002390485.1 Halieaceae bacterium UBA4438
CAAGTCCTCTTCTGGGCACCATTAGGCAGTTCCAAAATCCATATCGAACAGATACGCAACACGCACTTAACGGCGCAACATTCGGGACGTCCTTTCGCTTCTGATTCGCTCAGCGACGCGTAGCCCACGTTCTTATAAAGGACTGACCCCTGCCAGCCAGCAGTAGCGCGCCGGTCACTGCGCTTAAACCGCAGTTATAAAAGACCATGGGCTGAGTTAGGCTACTGACTAGTTTGATGCGGAAACGACATGAACACGATTTGGTCTTCAGCGTTATTAATTGCAGCACTCGCCCTCCCCAGCTTGGGTCCACTAACCGCTGCAGCAGGCGTCTCGAGCATCAGCGAACCGGCGAGTCAGTCCATTATTATTCACTGCGGCAGCCTCATTGACGGTCTGTCTGAAACAGTACTCGGTGCGCGACGGGTGCGTATCGATAAAGGCGTTATCACAGCGGTAGACAACGCCTCCCGTGCAGTCGTGGCCGAGCCCGATATCGACTTACGCGATTACACCTGCTTGCCTGGCCTGATCAACACCCACGTTCACTTTGACGCCAACCCGGAGGATGCGGCCGATTACGGTATCTACGCACGGCGATCGACACGCGATAACCTCGAACTCATACTGCAAAATGCAGAGATCACGCTTAAGAGCGGCTTTACCACGGTTCGCCATGTCGGTGCCTGGTTTCCTGACGCGGTAGCCACGGCAAAGGCGCTGATTGACGAGGGTTTAGCGCAGGGTCCTAACATTCAGACTGCCGGACCTTATCTCACCATACCGGGGGGCGGTGGTGACCTCACCTTTCCTGAAATACCGCC
>DGPO01000123.1 GCA_002390485.1 Halieaceae bacterium UBA4438
AAGGTCAATGATCAGAAGCCTGATCACTTTATCTCAGACTGTCCCATGGCGGGTGAACACATCGCCCACCTTGCCGACAGCGTTGATAGCGCGCAACACCCAATGACGCTTCTGCGCATGGCCTACGGGCTTAATTAAACAAGGAGATTATTAATGCCACACCTGACACGCGGCGATCTATGGTCGCTAGAGAAGTATTCTGAGCAACGTGACGCATTTCGCACGGAGGTTTTAGCGCATAAGCGAAACCGCCAATTATCCCTTGGTGAAAATGCGCGTATTTATTTTGAGGACACCCTCACGATCCGTTATCAGATTCAAGAAATGCTCCGCATTGAAAAGGTATTCGATGTCGCAGGTATAGAAGAAGAGCTTGCGGCCTACAACCCACTGATTCCAGACGGTACAAATTGGAAAGCGACCTTCATGATCGAGTTTGGCGATCCCGAAGTGCGAGCCCAGCGACTGCGAGAAATGCGGGGAATTGAGAACTGCATCAATTTGGAAATCGAGGGCCATGGCATCGTTCAGGTCATTGCCGATGAGGACCTAGAACGTGAGACGGAGGAGAAAACCTCGGCCGTTCACTTTATGCGGTTTGAGCTCAACAGCGGACAAATTGCCGCGCTTAAAGGCGGTGCTCCACTGTTTGCAAGCGTTGAACACGCAGCCTACCCCGTTGCGCGCTTTGAAGTCTCGCAGGTCACGCGAGACGCGCTGACCAAAGATCTGTCTCTCGTCGCACACTAAAACCAGGATTAGGGGGCCTACACTTGGCCCCCAACCCCCTGTTCAATAACGCTTCACCGACTCAAAGCCCCGGTCGGCGCGAAACGGCGTCAGCACCGGTGCTCGCTCCCCGGTTAATATTTCTTCGGCAACTAATTCGCCCACGATGGCAGCCAGTGAAACACCGCTGTGCATCACGGCAACGTATGCGTTCGGGTCTGCCGGGCTGGGACCAATAACGGGGTGCCCGTCCAGCGGTAATGGCCGCCAGCCAATGATCACCTCCTCGGCATTAACCTCAGGAAGGCCGGTTAAGTACTCGCTCGCCAGTGTAATCAGCCGCTGTGCGTGCTGGCTTGCAGTGGCCGCGTTTGGGAATCGAGTGGGACGAGCAGTCAATCGCAGTTTGTGTGCCGCATTTTCAGGTGCGCCCTCTTGCTCGCCAAGAACTAAACGTCCGTCCAGTCGCTGGTGAATGTGGATTCCCGGTGCGACCACTATGTGGCTCAATACTGGGGGCATAGGCTGGGTGATGACGATGACGCCCGGGGTTGAACGCTGAGGCAAGTCAAATCCGGCAAACGTTTGTATTGCGCTCGGGTCCGCCCCTGTCGCAAGAACAAGACGATCGACAGCAATGTCGCCGCAGGACGTGCCCAAGATTTTTTGCCTTTGATCTTCAGCCGTCTCATCAACTCGCAGTACCTCGCAGTGCTCGATCACGCGGGCGCCGTGACTTTTTGCTGCATTGACTAATCGTTGAGAGACTAAAACAGGGTCCAGCGCGCCGTCTCGCGGCGATAATGCCACGTGGCCTGCCCCCCCAAAAGCAACCCTAGGCTCGAGCGCCGACGCCTCTAACTGGGTCAGCATTTTCGCAGGTTCGCCCCATGCTTGTTGCTCCTGGACATCGCGACTTAACCGATCTTGACGCTCAGCTGCCGCAAACCACTCCAGTGAACCACCCCATTTTATCGGCAAATTAAGCGCTTGTTGCAGTCGATGCCAAGCGTCCACGCCCATTTGGTTGAGCGCGTGATAGGACTCGGGCTGCTTCGCCCAAGACGCATTAATCCACGCGAAAGTGCCATGGCTTGACGCACTGGCAACGGCGTTTCTGTCCAGCAGCGTGACATCAAGGCCTCGTTTCGCCAGATGATAGGTAATCGCACTACCCACAATGCCAGCACCCACCACCGCGACCCGAGCCTTTGGACGCAGCGCCTCAAGCGCCAACACCTTACCGGCCATCGGTATGAGCGATGCCGAAACGAGCCATCTGTTAAATTGACGACGCTGTACCTGTTTTGAGTCGTTCACCTTGCCCTCCTCTAAGGCCCAAAGCGTAGAAGTTCTGCGCCGTAGATTACGCGTCGCTGCCAAGCGCGGTCGCCTCTTCAGCACAAACTTTTCCTTCACGAGTGTTATAACTTGGACAGGACATCAAGGAGAAGCCCCAGCGTGTAGAAGTTAACATCGCGATTGCGCTACCCTAAGCGCCCTTTGTAAACAGTCGGTTCAGCATGACACTTATCGTTTTCGATATGGATGGAACGCTCTTAAATTCTCAGTCCAAGATATCGCCGTTTACAAGTGAGACGCTGGCGCTTCTGCGTAAAAACAATATCGCCTATACGATCGCAACCGGTAGGACACTTCAAGCCGCGTTGTCGCCCCTGACGGACGACGAGTTCAACCGTTCAATGGTTTTAAAAAATGGCGCCGTTATATGGGAGCCCTCGTCTCAAGGTTACAGTCATCATCACTTGCTCACACCGAACGACGTACTTGAGGTTCTGGGCGCATTCACTGCACAGGACTTAACCCCTTTTGTATTTTCATTGGAGTCTGGTGAGCACCACGCGGTTTATCACGCGGCGTTGAAAGATGATTTTGAGAAGAAACTTGCGAACCTCTTTGAAAGCGAACGTCAGCTGCCGCTGCAACCCTTAGGTGCCATGCCTGAAGACGCTCACGTCATCAACATATCGGCAATGGGGCCACTCGAGCAAATCCAACCGGTGATCGAATTTGTAGCGCATCAGCCCCATCTCGTGGCGTACTCAGGTGTAGCCATAAAGGCACAAGGACTCGCCTGGCTGGATGTGCATCATAGCGAAGGTTCTAAAGCCAATGGCGTAAGGCACGTGGCCGAGCGCCAAGGCTACGAAGAAGTGATTGCCTTTGGTGACGGTGACAACGACATCAGCCTGTTTGAATTCGCCACAGAGTCCTACGCCATGGACAATGCGGATCAAGAACTTAAAGACATTGCGACCCGGATTATCGGCCACCATGACGAAGACGGCGTCGCGTTATTTTTGCGAGACCGGTTCAACCTCTAAAGGAATCGCAACCATGATGGCAGTCAAGTCCAGCGGATTCATAGTGAGTCTGATCATTCTGATCAGCTTGGTTGGGCTTTTTGGTGTCGTTATGCCATGGCTTGGCCTGAAATCCGCCTCTGAACCGGTGACTAGCCCACCGACTAACGCCATCGCGTACCAGGAAGTGAGCTTTACCAGTGACGGATTGACCCTCAATGGTTGGTGGCTCGAGGCCGAGAACCCGCGAGCAACACTCCTGTTTGTCCATGGTGCAGGGTCGAGTCGCGTATCGCCTTTCTTTAATACCCTCGGCTTTTATCTGCAGTTGCAGAAGGCCGGTATTTCGGTTCTTACTTTCGACCAGCGCAATCACGGAAACTCCGACTACACAGATGGCTACCTCAGAATGGGCGCGACCGAACATCGCGACCTCTTATCGGCTCGTGAGTGGTTGGCACAACACACACAAAAGAAGGTGCCTACCATTATCTGTGGACTGTCCATGGGGGGCGCAACCGCGATTTATGCCCTGGCGAACGGAATGCTGGCCGATGGGTTATTACTGTTCGATCCCATGCTGAATACCCGCGACGCGTTAGAACGTGGCGGCTGGGTTGGCTACGGACTTCCACCCGTAGTTTTTAGACCCATGGCTTACTTGGCGCCTTTGTTTTGGAGTCTGCCTTACGGCCAAGCCGATGCCCTTAACGTGGCAAAAGGCCTAGGCCTCCCAATATCCATCGTACAAAATAGAGACGACCCGATCACGCGCGCACAGTGGAGCCAGGAGCTTGCTGAGACATCGGCTTGGACGTCGATCGAATTCGCACCAAAGACGGCTGCCAACCACGACTGTCTCGCGGATAAAGGGCGCTGGGGTACACACGCCTCGGCGTTTCACTGCCACCCAAACTGGACAATGGACCAAGTGGAGCACCTACTGCAACGCGTCACCAAACCCGCGGCATGAACTGACGTTTATTGGACACGGGCTCGACGCACTGCCGAGCGACTAATCCAATAAGACCAAACTTCCCTATACTCCTTACACCAACCGCCAGGAATGCACTATGAAATATGCCGTATCAGTCCTTCTCACGGGCTTATCAATGTCATCGGGTGCGCTTGCGTGTCCAGACTTTCTAAACACTGAAATGCGCAAGCTCAGTTCCAAAGAAACCATCAACTTTTGCGAGAGCTATGCGGGCAAGCCCATGCTGATCGTCAATACTGCGAGCAATTGTGGTTACACACCTCAGTTCACAGGCCTTGAAGAACTGCACAAGGAGTACAAAGACCAAGGACTCGTCGTGGTTGGTTTCTCTTCCGATGATTTCTTTCAGGAAGAAAATGACGAACAGGACGCGGCAACTGTGTGCTTTGAAAAGTACGACGTCTCCTTTCCTGTCATGGCAACCAGCTCGGTTCGCGGTCGTAAGGCGAATCCTGTCTTTAAGGGACTTGGCGACGCTCAGGGCTACCCCAGCTGGAATTTCAACAAATACGTTGTGTCCGGTGACGGCGAAGTCCTCGCGCACTTTAAATCAAGCGTCGGACCAGACAGCGCCGAACTTCGTGATCTCATTGCTGAAGTGACATCAGATACCGAATAAACACCACTGATGCGAAAATTGAAGGAGGCACAGCCGTGCGCATGTTGTAAGCGGTGCGTGCCTCTGACATTTCACCATCTCATACCGCGTAAACTTCATCGACGTAAGGGCTTCCGCAGGCGCTTTACTAAAGAAGAACTCAATATTGGGGTTCACGTCTGTCAAAAGTGCCACCGCGGAATTCATGCGCTCTACGATGAAGTCACGCTGGGTACTCGACTCCAGTCACTCGAGCACTTACTCGACGACGAGTTACTGGGCGGACATTTTAGTTGGGTCGCTAAACAGCGTGAGAGGGCCTAACCGCTCAAAGGGTAGCTAACCAGGTTCGGATCCGCGACAACTCGGTTGTAAAATCGCCGTCGCCACGAAGCGTAAGATCGGCCTGTCCTTGCCATGGCTGAACGTAATGCTCAAACATTGGCGCAGCACGAGTTTCCCAGAAGTCTCGCACTGAGGCCTCAGTGCGGCCTCTCTCGTGTGCGTCACGAGTAATACGTCGTGACAAACAGGTATCAAGCGGCGTATCGACAAAAACAAGTCGATCGATGAGTCCTCGAGTTGCGACCTCAGCCATCGCCAGCACCCCCTCTAAGATCACCACCTCGGCGCTCTCAATCATTTGAGTCGCATTTGATCGTGTGTGCTGGGTGAAGTCATAAACAGGCGCATGAATAGATACGCCCGATTTCAACTGCCCTAGATCGGACGCAAGACGTTCAAACTCAATTGCGTCAGGATGGTCAAAATTAACCCTTTCACGAGACGCAAAGTCGAGGTGCGACAAGTCTCGATAGTAATCATCCACGCGGATCACTGCGGGACAGCCTGAGCCATGCGCCACTGTGAGGGCTTCGACTAACCGCGTTTTACCACTGCCAGAGGCGCCAACAAATGCAACGACGGTGCTCACTCGTCCACGCGCGTCTGCAAAGCCGCGTAACGAAGGTGCGCCTCAGAGCACCGACGCAGTTCCAAACTCTTCTTCAAGCGACTCTCGTATTGTTTTGCGTAATGCCCTGACGTCTGTATTTGCGCACTCCCCGCCGTTCCAGCGCTGGTAAGTACCGTAGGCCGGGTCTCCCAAAGCAGTGGATAACTCCCATGCCAAAATACACCGCTCGCGGTCATTAAGAAGCGTCGACTCGGCCACTGTCGCCAATATCTGGTTGATGTTCGCAGCATCCGCTCTTAGCGCATGCTGGCCCATGGAATCCAGGACCATATAATGCGGCGCCAACGCGCTGTAAGGTGCCCAGGCCGAGCCTTTGACAGCGCCAGGGGCTCCTGTCCGAGCAAAATTGCCCCAGGCCGTCATCATAATGTCTGTCATGTCGGCGGCAGACTCCGTATCCGGATACATGTACGAACCAATCGGGCCGTACATGGCTTTTCCCTGAATAAACGAGATTTCGCTCGCATGAGCCGCACCCAAAACCTCCGAGAACTTAATCAGGAAACTGTCTTTTTGGTCATTCCAATCGTAACGATAAGCATAAAGGGACTTGTAACCAGCGGACTCGAGCGAGGTCAACGGTCGATCCACACCTTGCGCCTTCCAACCCTCGGAACGCTGCCGCACCCAAAACTTATACATCTCGGGGTCTTTTAAACTGACCTTTGGCGGCAACCATTTGGTTAAGGGATAAGCCGCGTCAACAAAGTAGCGATTGAGCCCAATCCAGAGAGTCACCTCCTCGTTGTTTGCGCCGGCCATCACCGGCACAGAGGGCTTGGCGTACTTCGGGTTTGCCAACGCAGCGGCAAACCCCTCCGCGGGAATGACCACACCGTCGTTAATAATACCGGGCGAACTGTGGTCCGAGGGCATATCAAAATACGTCATGATGATGTTACTGGCGTCTTCAGCACGCAGATCGGCAGCTGTCACGGCTCGAGCATCGAGCCCTAGCGCCTGGGTAAACTCCCAGCTTCCGCGATCGACCTGCGAGAACTCTCTTTCGCGGTTGTACGCTTGGCGCGGGCTCAGACTCCTCACATACCCAGACTGAGAGATTGCCTTGTGAAACAAACCTTCCGACAACGGTGAGGCGAGCAGGGTCAGTACATTGTGCCCGCCCGCGCTCTCACCAAAAATAGTGACATTGTCGCTGTCGCCACCAAACAAGCCGATGTTCCGCTGAACCCACCCCAGCGCCGCAATAATGTCGAGTGTTCCAAAGTTTGCAATTGCACCGGGACCACTGTCCAGAGCCGGATGCGTAAACCAGCCCAATGGACCCAAGCGATAGTTAATGGTCACCACGACCACATTTTGCTCTGCCGCCAAGCGCGAAAAGTCATAGGTGTTTTTATGCCCGCTTGTATTTCCACCACCGTGAATCCAAAACATCACCGGCAGCGGTCCGTCGGCACCTCTAGGCGCAGTCACGTCGAGGTACAAACAATCCTCAGTCCCAATGGCGGCGTCACCCTCAACACCACTCACACTGCTCGCTTGTTGGGGACAGATAACGGGCTCGTCCATGCGCGTTAGCAATTGATCGGTCACCGACAGTGCCACCGGGGCCCGCCACCTAAGCTCACCCACCGGCGGTTGAGCAAACGGAATGTCATACCACTGAAGGACATCACCCTCAGCTAAATAACTCCTCACAGATCCCGTATCAGTGACCACGGGGTCTGCACCCGAGGGCTTTTGTGAAGACGCCGCGCAAGCCGTAAGGCCCGACAGCAAAATCAAGACAAGCAATGAACGCATAGAGTGCACCTTAGATAAAAAAAAACCCGGCATTGCCGGGTCGTTATCGACAATCAGGTTTAACGGCCTTTCCAGTTCGGCTTACGCTTTTCTGCAAAGGCTGTCGCGCCCTCAATCGCATCTTCGCTCGAGAACACAGCACTCGTAATGACTTGCTGCTTGTCGAACATTTCTTCTTGCGACCAGTCGATAGACTCCTTGATCACTTGCTTACTGCGTTTAACCGCAAGTGGACCATTTTCAGCAATCTTTGCCGCCAACACTTTTGCCTGAGCCAGCGCTTCGCCCGCCGGTGCAATCTGGTTAATCAGACCAATACTGAGCGCACGATCAGCGTCCATAAAGTCGCCGGTCAGTGCCATTTCCATGGCAACGCGACTCGGAATCTGACGCGGTAGTCGCACCAGGCCGCCGGCCGCAGCAGCCAGCCCGCGTTTAACTTCTGGAATACCAAATTTAGAGTTATCTGCGGCAATAATGAGATCGCAGGTAATGGCCAATTCGCAGCCACCGGCCAGGGCATAACCCTCAACCGCTGCAATCAAAGGCTTGTCAGTCGAGCGCTGGACCATACCGGCAAATCCACGACCCTCAACATAAGGCGTCTCGCCAGTCACAAAGGCTTTTAAGTCCATACCCGAGCAGAACGTACCACCCGCACCCGTCAATATGACCACGTGCGTACTATCGTCTGCGTCGAGTGCGTCGAGCGCGGCCGCAATGCCTTCTGCGACGTCCTTATTGACCGCATTTTTTGCTTTTGGACGATTGATCGTAATCGTCATGACGCCATCGGCGACTTCGGTTAAAACAGCTGCTTCACTCATGTTATCTCTCCTTATTGTGTCAGCTAAATCTTAACGAGGCTGCATACGGATGCCACCATCCATACGAATGCTCTCGCCGTTGATGTAATCGTTATCGATGATTGCCGCGACCAGCTTACCAATTTCCTCAGGCGCGCCGAGACGCTGCGGATAGAGTACGGCCTGTGACAGAGAATCGATAGATTCTTGTGGAAGACCTGCAAATAACGGTGTGTTAATCATGCCGGGGGCAATGGTGTTCACTCGAATACCAATCTTCGCTAAATCACGCGCAATCGGCAGCGTCATGCCGACAATGCCGCCTTTTGTCGCGCTGTAAGCGGCCTGACCCATTTGGCCCTCGTACGCGGCAACCGATGCGGTGTTAATGATCACGCCGCGGCCCATATACTCATCAACAGGCTCGTTGTGCTGCATACGAACGGCACAGAGACGAAGCACGTTAAAGGTGCCAGTAAGGTTCACAGCAATCACTTTGTCCCAAAGATCCAACGGGAACGCACCGTCTCTGCCTACTGTCTTCGCCGCGTTAGCAATCCCGGCGCAATTAACAACCGCATAGATTGCGCCAAATTTTTCAATTCCGGAGTCAACCCCGGCTTGAACAGAAGCCTCGTCGGCGACATTGACCTGCGCAAAGTGGCAACGATCAGCGCCCATTTCCTCAACCATCGCCGCACCCGCCTCGGCGTTAAGGTCGAAAATAATGATATTGCCACCGTCAGCGTAAATCCGTCGCGCTACTGCTTGACCAATGCCCGATGCACCGCCGGTAACAACGGCAGCTCTTCCTGAAATATTCATAACAATCCTCTGTAAAATGACTTGGTGTCAGGCAATCCCGACAACGTGATGCGTGTTTTCTCCGGAGGGTTCAATAAACACCCTCTCCCCAATTGGCTCGCCCTCGATGAACAGATCTGCGAGGTCGCCTTGCTCGATCAACGAGCCTGCGATGACGCGTTGACCTGCGCTATTAATCGCCAGGACCGCCAGCCACTGGCCTTCGGGTATCGATTTTATGATGAACGTTTCAATCACAGCAGCGCCGCTGAATTCTGAGGCAAGCGCAATACTATTTCCACCTTCTTTGAAGCCCAGCTCATGACTGAGTGGGTCGATCGCGCCCGGCGACCGACTGTAGACGCCCACCGCGTGTTTAGACAGGTGACCCCCTAATGCACCGACAAGTACATCGCTGTAGCGCCCGCTTTGAACGCTGGTCACTGCACTGGCAATACCGTGCATCGAATAGTTATTACCCGGGCCGCCAAAAAACGGCAGCCCCCCCGTCAAGCTGGTCGGACGATGATCATCGACATCGATGTCCAATGCTTCCATGGCTTCAATAACCGCCACTGGAAAGCAGCTGTAAAGATCGAATGCATCAATATCAGCAGCCTCGAGCCCAGCCCTCTCGAGCGCCTTTGCATAACTCCAGCGAAGCGCCGGTGACGTCGACAAGTCCTCTCGCTCTAACAATGCTCGTTCTGTAGCCTCAGCAAAGCCTCTCAGAAAAACAGCACTCTCCTGCACGCCAAGCTCTACCGCCAGAGCGTAGCTCATGACCACCAAGGCTGCAGACTGATTGACCCCGTCCTTGGCAACCATTGATTTAAGGTGTGGATCGCCGACGGCTCGATTTCGGTCAGAAAGCACGCCAATTTCACTGGCCAGTGGTACTCGCTCAAACATTGCAAATGGGTTGACTCGCGCGACTTCGGCCAGCGGCGCTAATACTTGGCCTAAATAAGATCGGTAATCCGCGCGCGCAAGACCACGACTATGGCGCTTTCGATGTTCTATCAGCGGGTAAATATCAATCGGCGCAATGACCTTATGTGCGGCGAGCGCTGGAACAAACTGATCTTCAAGCCCCATGCCGTCGTCAGACGACTCGCCCACCGGACTTGCTGACCAATCGAGTGTCTCTCCCGATCGCTGATGCGCTCGCATCGTCCCAATGGCCTCTGCTCCGCAAAGCACCACCATTTGAGCGTCTCCACGCGCAATCGTACTGCACGCCTTGGCCGTATACTGCTGCGGGCTTTGCCCTCCAGCAGTCGCATATCGCGCATGCACGTGTTCTAAATTAGCCTTATTAGCGACCGACCGGGCAAACTGATCACTAAATCCAAACGGCGCGAGCAGTGGCTTAATTCGGTCCGGGACCGAATCAACAAACGTCCGCATCACCATGACTTGATCCACGTGCTGCTCAACGTCTGGGACGCCCAGTGAGCTCAAGGCCTCTTTAACCGCCTCTGCGGCGAGCGCCACGGGGCCCAACCGACGATTCTGCGGACCGAGCCGATCCACTACCTGACTTGCCGCAACCAGTACGGGCATATTGTCCTCGATCTGCACTACCGCTGACCTCCCACAGATGTACACAGGTTCCAAAATTGTCGCGCATTTAGCGACGCCCCCCCCACTAATAAGCCGTTAATCTCGGGGTGCGCGGTAAATTGGGTGCAGTTCTCGGGGCTAACACTACCGCCGTATAACACGGGAACATCCACTGCAAACACGCGATCGAGAGTTTGCTTAATATGACGATGCATCACAACCACATCGTTTGGTGATGCCGATTCGCCTGACCCAATAGCCCACACCGGTTCGTAAGCAATGATCGGCGCAGTATTTAAGCCCCGACAGGACTCCTTAACCTGTTCCGCAATGACCGACTCGGCACGACCTGATTGTCGCTCAAGCAATGACTCACCGACGCAGACAATGGGTCTAAGCCCTCCGGCCTCCAAGCGCGATGCTTTCTGTGCAATCACAGCGTTTGTCTCACTATGACCCGACCGTCTCTCAGAATGACCGACAATCCCGTAGCGGCATCCTAAGGCCTTCAGCATTGCAGCCGATATCTCTCCAGTATGGGCGCCCGCCAGATGAATCGAGGCGTCTTGCCCGCAGAGCGATACACCTAATAGACCGGCGGCGTGATGCAAAAATACCGCCGGTGGCGCAACCACGACATCGGCAGTGGTCACTGCGGGGCAATCATTCCATTCCCGCTCGAACACTCGCACAGCATCGAGATCGACGGCCATTTTCCAGTTGGCGACAATCAACTTTGGTATCATTCGACTTTTCTCATCGCGACGTTAACGGACAAAGCGCAGTTGACTAAACTTGTCCTTATTGTCGCTCAAGGTGAACAGGAATCGTGAAGTTTTCAAATTACGCTGAACATTACAGTAGCCAAAGTGGGATCGTCCAGCTAATGGAAGATTTGTCGATCACCACACCGCCTGGTCAGGCCACTTTTCCTCTTGGCGGGGGTAATCCGGCACACATTCGCGAGGTTCAGGACGCACTCAGAGAGAGCGCCCAAGCCTTAACGGACAGTCGGTCGCGCTTTGCAAGCATGATCGGTGACTACGATGCCCCGCAGGGCCATGAAAAATTTAGGTGCGTGCTAGCCGCAGAGCTGTCGACACTGTTCGGACGTCCGATTGGCGCGGAGAATATCGCGATCACCAATGGCAGTCAGGCGAGCTTTGAGATTTTGTTTAATTCTCTGGCCGGTCACTTTGACGACGGCAGCTGGCGCGAAATAGCACTGCCCATTGCCCCGGAATACGTGGGATATAACGACATGTCGAGGCAATCACGTTCGATCCTGCGTGCGTCGCCCGCGCAGATCGACCTCCTGGCGGACCAACAATTTAAGTATCGTATCGACACTTCAGCATTTTCGGTTAACTCGGCCAGTACGGGCGCGGTCTGCTTGTCGCGCCCCACCAACCCGTCCGGAAACGTGATCTCGGACGAGGAGCTCGCGCGCGTCGCTGGGCAATGCCGAGACGCTGGCGTGCCGCTCATTATTGACAGTGCTTATGGGCTGCCCTTCCCCGGTATGATCTATACCGAGGCCACCCCTTTTTGGGACGAAAACACGATTTTATGCTTGAGCTTGTCAAAATTGGGATTGCCTGGGGTTCGGACGGGCATTGTCGTGGCAGACACCGCAGTGACTCAACTGATTCGCAATGCAAACGCCATTAATGGCCTTGCGCCTGCGCGCACCGGACCGGAGCTTCTATTGCCACTTATTGAACGTCGGCAGTTGTCCGACCTGTGTGAGCGCGTCATCAAGCCTCACTACCTCGCAAAACAGCAACGCGCCATTGACACCATGTTGACAGCGGCTCACGACCTCCCCGTTAGGATCCATAAGCCCGACGGTGCCATGTTTCTTTGGACATGGTTTGAGGATTTACCCGGTGGCACTGATGAACTTTACCGACGCGGGGTCGCTGAAGGCATTATCACCGTGCCCGGTCGACACTTTTTTCAGGGACTTGAGTCCTCCTGGCAACATGCGCGGGAATGCCTGCGAATAAACTATGCCGGCGAGCCAGACGTGGTCTGCGAGGGCATAGAACGCCTTGTAAACATTGCCCGGCGCCAATACCGAGGCGCATCATGAATCCATCGACATCGGTATAACTTCTGGTGGCGTTTACTCTCATTGCCCAGTGACCTGAGCGGGTCGAAGGCTCTGACATGCCCAAAAAGACCTCACGCGGCTCGAACCTGAGGGCAGCGTCGTCTGGTTAAGCGCAATGGGCAAAAATTGATCCAGTATGCGTTGTGGTCTGCGGTCGATGCCTAGCCATGACCCAGTCGGCTCAGTATGATCCACGCTCTTAGTTTACCCAGCGAGTCACTGCCATGCGCGTAGCCCTTGTAATAGGAAGCCATCGAAAAGATTCTCAAAGCGCGAAGGTTGGACGCTTCCTACAAGAGCAGATTCAGGCACTGGGTGATCACGAATGTTGGACCTGTGACCTTGGCAAAGACCCTCTGCCCCTGTGGGATGAGGAAATTGGGAGCGGTGCTCCCCACTGGCATGCACTGGATGCGATAAACAAAAACCTAGGGCATACAGACGCCCTGATCGTGGTTGCGCCGGAGTGGCACGGCATGGTTCCCGCCGCATTAAAAAACTTCTTTTTGGTCTGCGGCGCAGGCGGAACACTGGCCCACAAGCCCGCGTTGGCTGTCGGCGTGTCCGCCGGGCCTGGCGGCTCCTACCCGATTAATGAGTTACGAACGAGCAGTTACAAAAACAACCGTCTTTGCTACTTGCCAGAGCACTTAATTGTCCGCAATTGCATGGTCGTCATGAATGAGAGCGAAACAGAAAACGACACGCAAGAGCACAGCTATGTATCCGAGCGCAGCGCCTACTGCGTCAGGCAACTGCTTGCTTACGGCGTGGCATTAGCACAGGTGCGTGCGTCGGGTGCTGCTGACTTGGATACCTACCCCAACGGGATGTAAGTTAGGCCAGACGTTGGTAGCCACCACTAAAAAACACCAGTGGCTCGCCTTCTGAGTGTGTCAGTGCGTCGACCTCGCCGACAATAATGTGGTGGTCACCCCCCTGATGAAGGGCTGTGAGCCGACACGACAAGGTGGCGAGCGCATCTTTGACCAGAGGCACACCGGCGTCGTCAACAATTCTGTCCGCAACATCCATTTCGTGGGCCAACGAACGCGCGTAACGATCAGACAGTGCTTGTTGAGAGCTTTTTAGTATCGAAATACCATACCGCTCGCACTCCGTGAACTCTTTAAAACACTCGGACGTGTTTTGAATGCTCCACAACACAAGAGCGGGATCTAGGGACACAGCGGCAAACGAATTTACCGTCATGCCAATCGAACGGTTGTCGGACGTCTGTGTGGTCAAAATGCAAACCCCGGTGGCGAATTGCCCTAAGGTGTTCCGTAACGCGCGCGTATCCAAGTTATACCCCCAATATCTCGCGCGAAGATTAACACAGCGAATCGCATCAAGACGTAATTGCTTTGGCTTAGTGCGGACAGAGGCAAGACATTTTGGTCCCGTCGTCAGCACGCGTGACCTCCCTCAGTACCATCCACTAAAGACGCACCGCTGACTGACGCTTAATCTCAAGTTCATTACTCGCAATTGTCCTTATCATGCCAGTTGACAGCACACGTCAAGAATCTAAGCTGTACGGCGATGTAAATTGGAGAGTGCTAATGACCAACCCACTGCGGAGCTTGAACCACGGCCTGTGCGACGAGCTGAATATGCTGAGGGATACGACCCGGAACTTTGTGCTCAAGGAATTAGCACCCATTGCAGATGAGGTCGATCGATCCAATGATTTCCCGCATCCTCTGTGGCGCAAAATGGGTGAGCTCGGGCTGCTTGGTATTACCGTCGATGAGCGTTTTGGCGGCTCAGCAATGGGTTATCTCGCCCACATCATCGTCCTTGAGGAGATTAGTAGAGCCTCAGCATCAGTCGGACTGTCCTACGGGGCGCACTCTAATCTGTGCGTGAATCAGATTCATCGCAATGGGTCTGAGAGTCAGAAAGAAAAGTACCTTCCCGAGTTATGTTCCGGTGCCAAGGTCGGTGCGCTCGCCATGAGCGAGCCCAACGCTGGTTCTGACGTCGTGAGTATGGCACTCAGGGCTGATCGTAAGGGCGATCAGTATATTTTGAACGGCACGAAAATGTGGATCACCAACGGTCCCGATGCGGATACCTACGTCATTTACGCCAAGACTGACCCCGACGCGGGCTCACGGGGTATTACCGCCTTCATCGTCGAGCGCGATTATCCCGGCTTCACCCAAGGCGCAAAACTCGACAAGCTCGGCATGAGAGGGTCAAACACGGCGGAATTGATTTTTCAGGACTGCCC
>DGPO01000051.1:0-1559 GCA_002390485.1 Halieaceae bacterium UBA4438
TTCGCGGTCTTAAGGGCCGTATCTGCCAGACCTTTACGCGCGCCGTGAGTTGAGATGAAGTACTGCAGTACGTTCAAACCTTCACGGAAGTTAGCCGTAATCGGCGTTTCAATAATTGAGCCGTCGGGCTTGGCCATCAGCCCACGCATTCCCGCTAACTGACGTATCTGCGCAGGTGAGCCACGTGCGCCCGAATCGGCGTACATGTAGACCGAGTTAAAGGAGTCTTGCTTCTCTTCCTCGCCGTCACGATTGACAACCATCTCAGAGGAGAGATTGGTCATCATTGCTTTGGCAACCTGCTCGTTCGTTCGCGACCAAATATCAATAACTTTGTTGTATTTCTCGCCCTGTGTGACCAGACCCGCAGCATACTGCTGCTCAATCTCGACAACCTCTGCCTCCGCGCGGTCAATCAACTCTGTCTTCGCTTCCGGAATTTCGAAATCGTTCACACCAATTGAGGAGCCGGACCTCGTCGAATACTCGTAGCCCGTGTACATCAACTGATCGGCAAAGATACACGTCTGCTTAAGACCCACAGCCCGGTAGCATTGGTTAATGACCTGAGAGATCGCCTTTTTGACCATAGGACGGTTAATCATGTCGTACGACAGCCCGTCGGGCACAATATTCCAGAGCAGTGCGCGACCAACGGTCGTTTCAACGATGCGCGTTCGCGCTTCGGCGGCCATACCGTACTCGATCACCTCTTCATGAATACGGACCTTGACGCGCGCCTGCAGGTGCACCGAACCACTCGCGTAGGCACGAGAAACCTCTTTGGTGTCAGCGAAGATCATTCCCTCGCCTTTCACGTTGACCCGCTCTCGCGTCATGTAATAAAGACCCAGAACCACGTCTTGCGAAGGAACAATAATGGGGTCACCCGACGCGGGCGACAAAATGTTATTCGTCGACATCATCAGGGCGCGAGCTTCAAGCTGCGCTTCAATGGTCAGCGGCACGTGAACAGCCATCTGATCGCCATCGAAGTCGGCATTGTAAGCCGCACAAACCAGCGGGTGGAGCTGAATCGCCTTGCCTTCGATCAACACAGGCTCAAACGCCTGGATGCCTAGCCGGTGCAATGTGGGCGCCCTGTTCAGAAGAACCGGGTGCTCACGAATGACCTCAGCGAGAATATCCCAAACCTCAGGCGGTTCGCGCTCGACCATCTTCTTGGCGGCTTTAATCGTACTGGCCAGTCCTCTGTGTTCGAGTTTGCCAAAGATAAACGGCTTAAAGAGCTCCAATGCCATTTTCTTAGGGAGTCCGCACTGATGCAGCCGGAGTGTCGGTCCAGTCACGATCACCGATCGACCGGAGTAGTCAACGCGCTTACCCAGCAAGTTCTGACGGAAACGCCCTTGCTTGCCTTTAATCATGTCAGCCAGTGACTTGAGTGGGCGCTTATTAGAACCCGTAATAGCGCGTCCACGACGGCCGTTATCTAACAGCGCATCAACAGACTCTTGAAGCATTCGCTTCTCGTTGCGCACGATAATATCGGGAGCATTGAGATCGAGCAGTCGCTTGAGCCGGTTGTTTCGGTTAAT
>DGPO01000051.1:1636-1965 GCA_002390485.1 Halieaceae bacterium UBA4438
AAGACCGGCAACGCATTAAGCACCATCCACTCTGGACGGTTGCCTGACTTATCAAAGGCCTCCATCAACTTGAGGCGCTTAGACAGCTTCTTGATCTTGGTTTCAGAATTCGTCTGCGGAATTTCTTCGCGAAGACGCTCAATTTCGCTCTTAAGATCCAACTGGATCATCAGCTGCTGAATGGCTTCCGCACCCATCTTCGCCGTGAACTCGTCGCCAAACTCTTCCATCGACTCAAAGTACTGCTCGTCGTTTAAGAGCTGGCCGTGATCGAGTGTCGACAGACCGGGATCCGTGACGACATACGATTCAAAGTACAAAATACGCTC
>DGPO01000051.1:2096-5603 GCA_002390485.1 Halieaceae bacterium UBA4438
CGCTTGTACTTACCACACAAGCACTCATAGTCTTTAACCGGGCCAAAAATTTTGGCGCAGAAGAGACCGTCACGCTCGGGCTTAAACGTACGATAATTAATAGTCTCTGGCTTTTTAACTTCGCCGTAAGACCAAGAACGAATCATCTCAGGAGACGCAAGGCCGATGCGGATCGCATCAAAATCCTCTGACTTTTCGCGGTTCAATAGGTTTAGCAAATCTTTCACGTTGTCTCTCCCCTCAGAAGCCTGATGACTCGGACTCGAGATCGATGTCGATGCCGAGCGAGCGGATTTCTTTGATCAGTACATTGAACGATTCGGGCATACCCGGGTCCATGCTGTGATCACCATCGACGATGTTTTTGTACATCTTAGTTCGGCCTGCAACGTCATCCGACTTCACCGTGAGCATTTCCTGCAGGGTGTGTGCCGCACCGTATGCCTCAAGCGCCCACACTTCCATCTCACCGAAGCGTTGACCACCAAACTGTGCCTTACCACCCAGCGGCTGCTGAGTAACCAGACTGTACGACCCCGTTGAACGCGCATGCATCTTGTCATCGACCAGGTGGTTCAGCTTTAGCATGTACATGTAGCCCACTGTGACGGGCCGGTCGAACTCATCGCCCGATCTGCCGTCGCGTAGGACTAACTGGCCACTGTCGGGAATATCGGCCATACGAAGCAGCGCCTTGATACTGTCTTCACTCGCACCGTCGAACACCGGCGTCGCCATAGGGACGCCACTTCGCAGGTTCTGGCACATGGCAAATAGTTCGTCGTCAGACAAGCTGTCAATATCGGCGTCACGTCGCGTGTCGCTAGTGTGTGCGTAAATTTCTTTCAAGAACTCTCGAAGCTTCGCCACTTTGACTTGCTGCTCGAGCATCTCATTGATCTTCACGCCCAAACCGCGTGCAGCCATACCCAAATGCGTTTCCAGGATTTGACCCACGTTCATGCGTGACGGCACACCGAGCGGATTGAGTACGATATCAATAGGCTCACCGTTTTCGTCGTACGGCATATCTTCAACCGGCATAATCACTGAGATCACGCCTTTGTTACCGTGACGGCCCGCCATTTTGTCGCCCGGTTGTATGCGACGTTTAACGGCAAGGTAGACTTTGACAATCTTAAGTACGCCGGGCGCAAGATCATCGCCACTTTGCAGCTTATCTTTCTTCGCCTCAAACCGCTCTTCGAGCAACTGGTTTTGCTCTTCAAGCAGTCGCTGCGCCGATGCCAACTGGTTATTGAGTTCAGAGTCGGAGAACTTCAACTTGAACCACTGATCACGATCGAGACCCGCTAGAACGTCAGTATCAATTTTTGTGCCTTTAGACAGGCCGCCACCAGAAACTGTGGTCTGTCCGCCGAGCAACTCGGCCAAACGTGCGTAAGTGGCCTCCTCATAAATTCGGAGTTCTTCTTTGAGATCTTTTCGATAGTCCGCTAGTTGCGACGCCTCGATCTGCTTGGCGCGAGCGTCCTTCTCAAGACCGTCACGCGTGAAGACCTGCACATCAATAACCGTGCCTTTGTAGCTGGATGGCACACGGAGCGATGAGTCTTTAACGTCAGACGCTTTTTCACCAAAAATCGCTCTCAGCAGTTTTTCTTCTGGCGTGAGCTGCGTTTCACCTTTGGGTGTGACTTTTCCAACCAAGATGTCGCCCGCGTCGACTTCAGCACCAATATAGACAATGCCCGACTCATCGAGTTTGCCCAGTGCGCCCTCACCCACGTTAGGAATATCGGCTGAGATCTCCTCAGCACCCAACTTGGTATCGCGTGCAATACAGGTCAACTCCTGAATGTGAATCGTCGTGAGTCGATCTTCTTCAACGACGCGCTCTGAAACCAGGATCGAATCCTCGAAGTTGTAGCCATTCCAGGGCATGAACGCGATACGCATGTTCTGCCCAAGTGCCAGCTCACCCAGATCAACCGACGGTCCATCCGCGAGAATATCGCCACGCCGGACCGTGTCTCCAGGACTGACAATAGGGCGTTGATTAACACAGGTGTTCTGGTTGGAACGCTTGTACTTCGTCAGGTTGTAGATATCAACCGGCGATGCGTCCTGATCCACTTCAGTAGGGTTGACCCGAACAACGATGCGACTTGCATCCACAGAGTCAACGACCCCACCGCGGGACGCCACTTTACAGACACCCGAGTCACGAGCGACGTAGCGCTCCATTCCGGTACCGACCAAAGGCGCCTGAGTCTTTAACGTGGGTACGGCCTGACGCTGCATGTTTGAGCCCATCAGTGCGCGGTTAGCATCATCGTGCTCAAGAAACGGAATAAGTGCCGCAGCAATAGAGACCACCTGCTTTGGCGATACGTCCATAAAGTCCACTTCGGATGCGGGCTTCACAGTGAACTCATTCATTGTCCGAACGTTAATCAACTCATCAACAAAGCGATTGCCCTCGTCAATGGTGGCCGACGCCTGAGCAATAACGTGATTTGCTTCGTTAATCGCAGAGAGATACTCAATCTCGTCGGTCACGACGCCGTCGATCACCTTTCGATAAGGCGACTCTAAGAAGCCGTACTCGTTCGTGCGCGCGTAGGCAGCAAGCGAGTTTATTAACCCAATATTGGGTCCTTCAGGTGTCTCAATAGGACAGACTCGACCGTAGTGCGTTGGGTGAACGTCACGAACTTCGAAACCCGCACGCTCGCGCGTCAGACCGCCTGGGCCCAGGGCTGACACACGTCGCTTGTGAGTCACCTCCGACAGCGGATTGTTCTGATCCATGAACTGCGACAGCTGGCTCGAACCAAAGAACTCTTTCACCGCAGCCGAGACGGGCTTAGCGTTGATCAAATCCTGAGGCATCAGGCCCTCACTCTCAGCCATCGAGAGTCGCTCTTTCACCGCGCGCTCGACGCGGACAAGACCCACACGGAACTGGTTCTCGGCCATCTCACCAACAGAGCGGATACGGCGATTACCCAAGTGGTCAATGTCGTCAACCACGCCCTTGCCGTTTCGTATATCGACCAGCGCCTTGAGCACCGAAACAATGTCTTCTTTGTCGAGTGTGCCACTTCCGGTGACCTCGTCACGACCCAGACGACGGTTAAACTTCATACGTCCGACCCCTGAGAGATCGTAACGGTCTGCCGAGAAGAAAAGGTTTTGGAATAGGTTCTCCGCCGACTCCTTCGTGGGCGGCTCTCCAGGGCGCATCATGCGGTAAATTTCAACCAGCGCTTCTAACGCCGTGCGCGTACTGTCACCCGCGAGGGTATCTGAAACAAACGGTCCGCAGTCGATCTCGTTGGTGTAGATCGTTTCGACAGCCTCAATTGACTTCTCGCGGAAGACGCCAACGACTTCCTCAGTAATCTCACCGTTGCATTCGAGCAATACTTCACCGCTGGCCGTGTCAATGACCGGCTTTGCAACACGACGACCGACAAGGTACTCATCTGGCACGACAAGCGATTCCACACCGGCGTCTTCTAACTGACGAATGTGCCGCGC
>DGPO01000051.1:5747-11727 GCA_002390485.1 Halieaceae bacterium UBA4438
TCTTCTGACTCATAGCCCAGAGCACGCAACAGAACGGTGGCCGGCAGCTTCCGACGACGGTCGATACGCGCAAAGACCTGATCCTTCGGGTCAAATTCAAAGTCGAGCCAAGAGCCACGGTAGGGAATGATTCGCGCACTGTAGAGGAGCTTTCCGCTCGAGTGCGTCTTGCCGCGATCGTGATCGAAGAAAACGCCTGGCGACCGGTGCAGCTGCGACACGATGACGCGCTCGGTACCGTTGATCACGAACGTTCCGTTCTCGGTCATGAGTGGAATTTCACCCATGTAAACGTCTTGTTCCTTTATGTCCTTAATGGACTTCGTGCTGGCCTCTTTATCATAAATAATGAGGCGGACTTTGACTCGGAGCGCGCAGGCATAAGTTGTGCCGCGCAGCACACATTCATCAACGTCAAAAACGGGGGTGCCTAGCGCGTAGTCGACATACTCCAACGCCGCATTGCCGCTGTAGCTAGAGATTGGGAATACGGAGCGGAAAGCTGCGTGCAGGCCGTAATCGCCGCGATCTTCTACCGCGATATCCGACTGCGTGAACTTTCGATAAGAATCCAGCTGGATGGCCAGCAGATAGGGGATATCCATCACCTCCGGCATGGAACCAAAATCTTTCCGTAGGCGCTTCTTCTCTGTAAACGAGTAAGTCATTGATACTCCTCAACGAATGTCGTCGGCAAACGCCGACATTTATGGCTTAACGCCAAAACAACCGGTCATTCAAACCGGGAAGAGGCTGGTGCGCATCGCGCACCAGCCCGGACAGGCATCTCTGTAACCCCGAGGGATCACTTAAGCTCGACGGAACCGCCAGCTTCTTCGATCTGCGACTTAACGTCCTCGGCATCGTCTTTACTGACGCCTTCTTTAACTGCTGATGGAGCACCATCAACTAAACCTTTCGCCTCTTTGAGACCCAGGCCTGTGATCGCACGAACTGCTTTGATCACGTTGACTTTCTTCTCGCCTGCTGATGTCAGAATGACGTCAAATTCAGTTTGCTCAGCTGCGGCTGCGCCACCTGCATCGCCACCTGCCGCAGGTGCTGCTACTGCAACCGCTGCTGCCGCTGAAACGCCAAACTTTTCTTCCATCGCTTCAACTAGCGCGACAACATCCATCACGCTCATTTCTGCGATTGCGTCAAGGATTTCTTCCTTTGAAATTGCCATGTTTATCTCTCCTAAAATGTGTAGTCGAGCACTCGCTTACGCGGACTGCTCTTTCTGATCACGAACCGCCGCCAATGTACGAACCAGCTTGCTTGGCACTTCATTAACAGTGCGAACAAACTTGCCGATAGGCGCCTGCATCACGCTCATCAACGATGCGAGTGCTTGCTCTCGAGTTGGCAGTTTCGCCAAAACGTCGAGCTGATCTGCACCCAGCAACTTACCGCTAACAGACAATGCTTTAACTTCGAATTCACCGTTGTCTCTGGCGAAATCTTTAAACAACCGAGCCGCTGCACCCGGATCTTCCATCGAAAATCCGAAAATGGACGGACCCACTAATGTGTCGGTGACACATTCGTAGTCAGTCCCTTCTAATGCACGCTTTGCGAGTGTGTTGCGAACAACACGCAAATGAATTTGATTCTCGCGAGCGGTAGCACGGAGAGCCGTCATGTCATTGGATGCCACGCCTCGGGCGTCAGCAATCACAAGTGACAA
This sequence comes from Halieaceae bacterium UBA4438, assembly GCA_002390485.1. GTDB lineage: Bacteria > Pseudomonadota > Gammaproteobacteria > Pseudomonadales > Halieaceae > Luminiphilus. The sequence goes on from DGPO01000051.1 coordinate 7,438, forward strand.
AGCACTGGCCGCTGTCTCGTTGACTTCAGCGACGATCGCTTTCTTCTCTTCGAGTCCAATTGCCACGGATCTACTCCTATGGTTTATGCCAAGGCCACAACATCGCTGTGACCACCCTAGGTGAACGGATTCACCATCTGCGTAGGTTGAACACTACCGGCTTCGTTTAAGGAGACTGCGCCTCCCCCTACGGTCTTTGATAGTCTGGCGTCCTGCTAGGGGCGATGCCCACACACTCTGCTTGAGACTTCAAAGCGGAGCACCCAAACACTGCGCTCCAATCTCGTCAAACAACGACGAGCCTGCCCCGGGGTTGAACCCGGAACAAATTCACATCAACTTAAAGTTCGATTTCGCCGTGATCGATCGTGACGCCCGGACCCATCGTGGTCGAGAGCGTTACCTTCTGAAAATACACGCCTTTTGCCGCGGCAGGCTTCGCCTTCTTGAGGTCTGCCAAAACAGCAACTAAGTTTCCTTGGATCGCATCAGGCTCGAAGCTGATTTTTCCAATTCCACCGTGGATAATGCCGTTTTTATCGGTTCTGAAACGCATTTGACCTGCCTTTGCGTTCTGAACGGCAGTTGCCACGTCGGGTGTCACTGTGCCTGTCTTCGGGTTAGGCATCAGTCCTCTTGGACCTAATACCTGACCCAACTGACCGACCACGCGCATTGCATCGGGCGATGCCACAACGACATCAAAGTCCATCATGCCACCCTTAATTTGGTCAGCAAGATCTTCCATGCCCACAAGATCAGCGCCGGCTTCTTTTGCCTTGTCGGCATTTTCGCCCTGCGTGAAAACAGCGACACGGACTTCTGAGCCGGTGCCGTGCGGCAAGGTCGTCGCACCACGAACGCCCTGATCTGACTTACGCGCGTCAATGCCTAGGTTTACCGCCAATTCAACAGATTCGTTAAACTTAACCGTCGCTGTTTCCTTGAGAATCGCGATCGCTTCATCAAGAGGGTAGCTCTTGTTGGCGTCAACGCGTGCTCTGAATGCTTTTACACGTTTTGATAACTTAGCCATCTTAAACAACCCCCTCTGTATCTATACCGGCCGCTCGAGCACTACCTGCGATAGTGCGTACCGCAGCGTCCATGTCTGACGCTGTAAGGTCAGGCCACTTCTGCGTCGCCACCTCTTCAAGCTGTGCACGCGACACCTTGGCTACTTTTTCAGTATTAGGTCGGCCTGAACCGCTCTTAATGCCTGCAATCTTTTTCAACAAGACCGACGCGGGTGGTGTCTTCTTAATGAACGTGAACGACTTGTCACTGTAGACAGTGATCACAACCGGAATCGGAAGCCCAGGTTCAAGACCTTGAGTCTCCGCATTGAACGCTTTGCAGAACTCCATGATGTTGACCCCCTTCTGACCCAGTGCGGGACCGACGGGCGGTGACGGGTTCGCCTGACCGGCAGGGATTTGCAGCTTGATATAGCTGTCAATTTTCTTTGCCATTGTTTTAACTCCTGGGTGCAAACGCCGTTGTAGTCAAACTACGCGGGCTCCCCAACAAATGCCGCTACGCGGCGTTACTTCGCTACTTTCATAGCGACCTAAATCAGCCTTTTTCGACTTGACCGAATTCCAACTCTACGGGCGTCGAGCGACCGAAGATCAATACAGCGACGTTTAAGCGGCTTTTTTCGTAATTGACACTCTCAACAACACCATTGAAATCATTGAAGGGACCGTCGATCACACGCACCATTTCGCCAGGCTCGAACACCGTCTTTGGCTTGGGCTGATCAACACCAGCCTCAACACGCTGTAAAATGGCGTTCGCCTCTGCCTCGGTAATCGGCGCCGGACGATCTGCCTTCCCGCCGATAAAACCCAATACTCGCGGCGTATCTTTCACCAAGTGCCACGTGTCGTCCCCAAGTTCCATCTGAACAAGCACGTACCCTGGGAAAAATTTACGCTCACTCTTACGCTTTTGCCCACCCTTCATCTCGATCACTTCTTCGGTTGGGACAATAATCTCACCGAAACGATCTTCCATTCCAAAGCGCTCAATGCGCTCCTTGAGGGCGACAGCTACTTTTTTCTCGTACTGAGAAAATGCGTGCACTACATACCAACGTAAAGCCATGCTTTCTCCCTTAACCCAAAAGTAGTGAAGCGACCCATCCCAGGAAGCTGTCTAACGCCCAAAAAAACAATCCACAAACAACCACAAAGACCATAACGATCAACGTCGTTTGCGTTGTCTCCTGGCGCGTCGGCCAGATCACTTTACGGATTTCGGTGCGCGCGCCTTTGATCATTGCCCAAGCAGCCGCACCACGCTCAGTGGTGACCGAAATTGAAAGCGCAATACCGCCAATCGCCAAAATGGCGATCACTCGATACAACAAAGACTCGTCACTAAAATAGCTATTGCCGAAGATCCCTGCACCCAACAGCGCAACGACCAGCAACCACTTCATGCTATCGAGCTTGTTGCTCGCAGCTTCACTCATATCAAATCCTTTCCGGGGAGCCGAACTCGCTCCCCACTAATTCCCCACCACCCCATTCGTTAAAAAGGAGTGGCAGGCCAGGAGGGAATCGAACCCCCAACCTGCGGATTTGGAATCCGCTGCTCTGCCAATTGAGCTACTGGCCTATCACATCTTTGGCGTCTGCTCACACCGATTTGGCAGAGACGACAAAGCCGAACACGCTGCAAGAGCGGTCCGGCTCTATATTGAGACGAGCCGAAGCTCGCCTCACCGAATTACCGATTACTCGATAATTTTAGCAACGACACCAGCGCCCACTGTTCGACCACCCTCACGGATAGCAAATCGCAGACCTTCTTCCATCGCGATTGGCGCGATCAAAGTAGCAACGAAGTTCAAGTTGTCACCTGGCATAACCATTTCAACACCTGCAGGCAACTCAACCGCACCCGTTACGTCCGTTGTGCGGAAGTAAAACTGGGGACGGTAGCCCTTGAAGAATGGTGTGTGACGACCGCCTTCGTCTTTACCCAAGACGTAGACTTCGGCCTCAAACTTGGTGTGTGGGTTCACGCCACCAGGCACTGTAAGTACCTGACCACGCTCAACGTCTTCTCGCTTGGTACCGCGAAGAAGAACACCGACGTTTTCGCCCGCACGACCTTCGTCGAGGAGCTTTCGGAACATCTCAACACCCGTACACGTGGTCTTGGTTGTTTCCTTAATACCCACAATTTCGACTTCGTCGCCGACATTAATGATACCGCGCTCAACACGACCGGTTACCACTGTTCCACGACCTGAAATTGAGAACACGTCTTCCACAGGCATTAAGAACGGCTGATCGATAGCACGCTCTGGCTCCGGAATGTAGGAGTCAAGCGTCTCAACGAGTGCTTTAACAGCCGTGGTACCCAGACCATTTTCATCTTCACCGTTAAGAGCCATGAGTGCCGAGCCGCAAATAATCGGCGTGTCGTCACCTGGGAACTCATAAGTATCGAGCAACTCACGAAGCTCCATCTCAACGAGCTCTTTCATCTCCTCGAATTCCTCTGTATCAACACCGCCACAATCTTCAGCAAGAAGATCGGCCTTGTTGAGGAACACAACGATGTAAGGAACACCCACCTGACGCGACAGCAGAATGTGCTCACGAGTCTGGGGCATCGGGCCATCAGTTGCGCCACATACCAAGATCGCGCCATCCATCTGCGCAGCACCGGTAATCATGTTCTTCACATAATCCGCGTGTCCGGGACAGTCGACGTGTGCGTAGTGACGGTCAGTCGACTCGTACTCTACGTGTGAAGTCGCAATCGTGATACCACGCTCACGCTCTTCAGGAGCGTTATCGATACCGTCAAACGCTACTGCTTCACCGCCGAAAACTTCAGAGCACACACGTGTTAACGCTGCAGTCAGCGTTGTTTTACCGTGGTCAACGTGCCCAATTGTGCCCACGTTTACGTGGGGCTTCGAACGCTCAAATGCCTGTTTTGCCATTACGACCCTCTCCTGGTCAACTTCGCATATTTCCCGACGCCAACGCGCCTTACTCAATTAAGCACACCTACCGCTGTGCACCCGACTCAGTATAGGCCGTGGCCTGTACTGCTTTGACCGCCGAAGCGGTCGAACAGTCACAACATGCAACTGCTCAAAATGGAGCTCATAACCGGATTTGAACCGGTGACCTCTTCCTTACCAAGGAAGTGCTCTACCGACTGAGCTATATGAGCATCAACTCATCGCCGGATCTTGGAGCGGGCAGCGGGGATCGAACCCGCATCATCAGCTTGGAAGGCTGAGGTTCTACCATTGAACTA
>DGPO01000116.1:0-4629 GCA_002390485.1 Halieaceae bacterium UBA4438
TAGACCACCGAGACGTGGAGCGGACGGTCTGGCTCGCGGAGGCGTGCGAGCGAGTGGGCGCAAGTTATTTTTATTTATCCAGTGCTTTTGTCTTTTCAGGACAAATGACGCGTCCTTATCTCGAGAGTGACACACCCGATGTCACGTCCGGCTTGGGTCGCGTCCTGTTAGACATAGAAGAGGCGCTCACTGCGCGACTCGACGATGTTTTCATACTGAGACTGGGACGTTTATTTGCTGGGCGTCGTCCTAATGCGTTGTGCACATCGCTCGATGCACTTCGGCGTGGTCAGGCCGTGCGTGTCTCCGATCGTCTACAGGGTAACCCTGTGCACGTCGGCGAGGTGGCGCGTGTCTGTATGGCTATTCTCGACCAAATGAGTGTTGGAGCTGACAGACACGGGGTTTTTCACTACTGCAGTCTTGGGGAAACCGGGTACATGGACTTTGCAGAGGCGGCCATGGCGTGTGCCTCGCAATATGCGCCGTTGGCCAGCGCCAGTGAGTTGCTGAACGACGTGACTGACGAGTCCAGGCCCTTGCGGAATCACACCCTCGATTGCAGTAAGATTCGGCGTGAATTTGGAATACAGCAACTGCCGTGGCGTAACTTTATTGAGCGAGCGGTCACCCGCTATTTGGAGTTGTACGTTGAGGGCGAGGGAGTGATCGAAAAACCATGAGTGACGGATTAAACATTGCAGTATTGACGGTAAGCGATACGCGAACCGCTGACACGGATACATCGGGTCAGTTTCTCGAGGACGCGCTATTGGAGGCAGGCCATAGACTGGCTGACCGTACCATTGTGATCGACGACATCTATCAGATTAGAGCGCGTTTGTCGGCTTGGATCGCTGACTCGACTGTACACGCGATTTTAGTGACTGGCGGCACGGGGTTTTCGGGGCGAGATTCGACGCCTGAGGCTGTATTGCCGTTGTTTGATAAGACGATCGAAGGCTTTGGCGAGGTGTTTCGTGCGCTCAGTTTGCAAGAAATCGGCTCGTCAACCGTGCAATCGCGCGCCATCGCGGGGCTGGCCAATCGAACTGCTGTATTTTGCATGCCTGGATCGACGGGTGCGTGCAAAACGGCTTGGAGCGGTGTCATCAAGGATCAGTTGGACGCAGAACACCGGCCCTGTAATTTCTCGAAGGTGCTAAAGGGCGAGTTTTAACGACGGCACAGGCGTTTGTGTGCGAGGCTGTTTATGCCCGATCAAATCGCTGAAACACCAACGTTGCATTTGTGCCACCAAAGCCAAAGCTGTTGGACATGACCCGGTTGAGGTGAACGTCATCGCGCGCCTCACGCACCACGTCCATGCCGTCTGCACCATCGTCTAAGTGATCGACATTAGCGGACGCGGCAATAAAGTTGTTTTGCAGCATTAAGAGCGAATAAATAGCTTCCTGAACGCCCGCTGCGCCCAGAGAGTGGCCCGACAGTGATTTAGTCGACGCAATCGCAGGCGTCGTGTTACCAAAGACTTCACGAACAGCCCTTAACTCCTGTATGTCACCAGCAGGTGTGCTGGTTCCGTGAGCATTGATGTAGTCAATGTCGCCATCAACCGTTGCCATAGCCTGCTGCATGCAGCGAACGGCGCCTTCACCGGAGGGCGCGACCATGTCGTGCCCGTCCGACGTTGCCCCGTAGCCCACGAGCTCGGCGTAAATATGGGCGCCTCGGGCCTGTGCGTGCTCGAGCGACTCCAACACCAACATGCCGCCGCCGCCTGCGATCACGAACCCGTCGCGATCCGCATCGTAGGCACGTGATGCGCAATCCGGTGTCTCGTTGTACTTGGTGGACAGCGCACCCATGGCATCAAAGAGACAGCTCAGTGACCAGTCGAGCTCTTCGCCACCACCGGCAAATACAACGTCTTGCTTGCCGAGCTGGATTTGCTCCATTGCATTGCCAATACAGTGCGCACTGGTGGAGCAGGCGGATGAGATCGAGTAATTGACGCCTTTAATTTTAAACGGCGTCGCCAAGCAAGCAGACACCGTACTGCCCATGGTTTGGGTGACGCGGTAGGGCCCGACTCGGCGCAGTCCACGGTCACGCAAAATATCGGCAGCCTCCACTTGGCTTGCTGATGAAGCGCCACCTGAGCCGGCAATGATTCCGGTGCGAACGTTAGACACTTGCTCGGGCGTCAGTCCCGAATCTGCGATCGCTTGTTCCATACTTAAAAACGCGTAGCCCGCAGCGTCTCCCATAAATCGCCACTGCTTGCGATCGATATGTTCGGAGAGATCAATGTTGGGCTTTCCGGACACCCAAGAACGCATGCCGATTTCTTCTTGGGCTGCGCTGTAGGTGATACCTGATTTACCTTGCTTCAGCGATTCTGTGACCTCTTCAGCATTATTGCCAAGGCTCGAGACGATGCCTAAGCCCGTTACCACCACACGCTTTGTCATTAGAAGTTTTCCGTCGATTGAAACAAGCCAACCCGAAGATCAGTGGCGGTGTAAATTTCTCTGCCGTCGACAGCAACCGATCCGTCGGCAATGCCCATGACGAGTTTGCGTTCGATAACGCGCTTCATTTCGATTTTGTACGTGACCCGTTGACTCGTCGGCAGAATTTGCCCCGTAAATTTTACTTCACCGGACCCTAGTGCGCGTCCGCGTCCCGGGTTACCGCGCCACCCTAAGAAAAAGCCGACCAGCTGCCACATCGCGTCAAGGCCAAGACAGCCAGGCATGACGGGGTCACCCGGGAAATGGCAGTCGAAAAACCACAAGTCCGGGTGTATGTCGAGCTCAGCCAAAATCAAACCTTTGCCGGCCTTGCCGCCGTCACTATTGATCTGGGTGATGCGATCGAGCATCAACATGTTATCAATAGGCAGTTTGGCGTTTCCGGGGCCGAATAAATCACCCATACCACAGGCGACTAACTCGTCTTTGGCATAGGAACTCTGGGGGGTAAACATAAATTCATCACTCATACTGCAAGAATACCGCGGAGTGCTGCGACTTGCATCTGCTTTGAGGCGCAGGAGTGGAGGATGTCACAATTAGGCACGCAGAGACGTAAATCTTTGCCGTCCTGTGGACTTGCCATAATTTGTAATGAAGATGATATATGCTCGCGCTTGAGGGTTGAGTTCACAAGCTGAGCACAGTGTTTGTGAGGTTGTGTTGGGGAGGTTTATGAGTCAAATCGTGCCAGTGTTGCTCTGCGGAGGCGTGGGAAGTCGCCTTTGGCCTGTCTCGCGACAAGGTCGGCCCAAGCAGTACTTGAATTTAATTGGCGAAGACTCAATGCTCCAGCAAACGCTGACAAGACTTCAAGGCCTGGATCAGGCGCCGCCGATTATCGTGTGTAACGACGAGCACCGATTCTTGGTTGCAGAGCAAACTCGCCAGATAGGAATTGAGTCAGCCACGATTATTCTAGAGCCAGAGGGGAGGAACACGGCCCCCGCTATTGCACTCGCAGCGCTCGTCGCGTCGGCCACCGATCCTAATAGCGTACTCCTCGTGCTTCCCGCGGATCACTACATTGGCCGTCCTGAACAGTTGCGAGCAGCTATCAACGAGGCGCTGGGCGTCGCACTAAACAACAAGCTTGTGACGTTTGGGCTAGTGCCCACCCGCGCGGAGACGGGTTACGGGTATATAAAGTGTGGCGAGACACTGTCTGGGAACGTAGCAGTGCTCGATCAGTTCGTTGAGAAGCCCAACGCGGCCACCGCTAAAGGCTACGTCGACTCGGGGGAGTACGTTTGGAACAGCGGCATGTTCTTGTTTAAGGCAGGCCACTTTTTGGACGCGTTGACCGAGTTCCAACCCGCGATTACGGCCGCTTGCCGCGTGGCTATGACAAACTCCGAAAACGATATGGACTTTATTCGGCCTGATTCGACGGCCTTTGCCGCTTGTCCGTCTGAAAGTATTGATTACGCGGTGATGGAGCACACGGCAGACGGTGCTGTTGTGTCGCTGGATTGTGACTGGAGTGATATTGGTGCGTGGTCCGCGTTGTGGGACACGGGCGGTAAAGATGGCGCAGGGAATGTGACGCACGGTGATGTCGTTCTTGATAACACTCACAACAGCTATGTGCGCAGTCAGTCGCGTTTGGTGACGGCCTCGGGCGTACGCGATTTGGTAGTGGTTGAAACGGCCGATGCAGTGATGGTGGCCGATCGACACTCGGTGCAAGACGTTAAGAATATAGTCAATGCCCTTAAAAACGCTGAAAGAAGTGAAGCTGATACGCACCATCGCGTTTACCGACCCTGGGGTTCCTACGAGTCGCTCGTCGCAGGAGAGGGTTTTCAAGTGAAGCGTATTATCGTCAATCCGGGCCAGCAGCTTTCGTTGCAAATGCATCATCACCGTGCGGAGCATTGGGTGGTTGTGCGAGGTACGGCAGAGGTTATAAACGGTGATCAGACACTGACGCTGGTCAAAGACCAGTCCACTTACGTGCCGGTGGCGACGAAGCATCGATTGAGTAATGCGGGTACTGTCCCTTTGGAACTGATAGAAGTGCAGACAGGCACCTACTTTGGCGAGGATGATATCGTTCGATTCGACGACGCCTATGGCCGATAGAGTCTGGGTTTAGTCTAGAAATTTGGAGGTAAGAAATGATTAAAAA
>DGPO01000116.1:4823-5638 GCA_002390485.1 Halieaceae bacterium UBA4438
CGGCACGTCTAAAGAGCAGTACCTTGAGGGTATTCGCGATGTCATCGACCGCGGCATCTTCACAATGGTGCGCCAACGCGAGATGAAAGGCTTGGGGCACGCGATTTTGACGGGTGAGCCGCTGATCGGCGACCAGGCCTTTGGTGTGCTGCTTGCCGATGATATGTGCATTAATCAGCAGGGTGCTGGGGTGCTCGCGCAAATGTCGGAGCTTTACAAGCAATTTCGTTGTTCGATTGTGGCCGTGATGGAAGTGCCGAACGATCAAATTAGCGCTTACGGCGTGATTTCGGGTGAAGCCATGGGCGATTCCTTGTACCGAGTCGATAAAATGGTCGAAAAACCCGCCCCAGAGGACGCACCGTCCAATCTCGCCGTCATTGGCCGGTATATACTGACGCCCGATATTTTCGACATTATCCGCGAGACGCCACCGGGCCGTAACGGCGAGGTGCAAATTACCGACGCGCTGCAAATACAAGCCAATAGGGGCTGTGTCCTGGCCTATAAGTTTCAGGGCCAACGCTTTGACTGCGGTAGTGTTCCCGGCTTTGTCGAAGCCACCAACTTTGTGTTTGAAAATCTGTATTGAGTCTTACAAAAGGGAGCCACGTTGTGCCAGAGCCGATTCGCTGTTTTAAATCCTACGATGTTCGAGGGCGTGTGCCTGACGAGCTTAATGAGGACATTGCGACGCGCATTGGCCGCGCGTATGCGCAGGTCATTGAGCCCGGTACGGTGGTCGTGGGGCACGATATTCGGCTCACCTCTGAGGCGATGAAGGCGGCCTTGGTTGACGGACTTCTCACGCAAGG
>DGPO01000060.1 GCA_002390485.1 Halieaceae bacterium UBA4438
ACGTCTCTGTAGGCCTCTCTGGCCCGCTGACTGTAAACCGTCACCGCGCGGTCTGGTCGTTTTCCGGCAATGTCGCCCGCGGTGTAAGCGTCGTCGTTACGACGTTTACGGTCAGCCGTGTAGTGATTGATCATCGAGTCCATGTTGCCCGCGGCGACACCGAAGAATAGGTTCGGTTTGCCGAGCGCTTTAAAGGCGTCAGCGCTTCGCCAATCGGGCTGTGAAATGATGCCGACACGAAATCCTTGTGCTTCAAGTACCCGACCGATAACGGCCATACCAAAGCTTGGGTGATCGATGTAGGCATCGCCCGTAATGATGATGATGTCGCAACTGTCCCACCCCAGTTCATCCATCTCCGCACGCGACATCGGCAGCCACGGGGCAGGCCCAAAGCATTCCGCCCAGTATTTGCGATGTGAAAAAATGTCGATCGGCTTCTCAGTCACGGGAGTATCGGTTTCTGCTCTCTCAGTTCGTCTGGGATTTCCATTTCAGCGCCACAATGCTTACAAAAACGTGCATCCAGCGCATGGTCGGCGCCAGCGCAAACGTGGCAGTTCCAGGAAAGGGTTTGTGAGGCGCGTCGTGACCCCAATCTCTCCCATAGTTTACTGGTTATGATGGCCGTCGGCACGGCAAGAATAGAATAACCCACCAAAATACCAATTGATGCGACAAATCGGCCCATGGGTGTCCCGGGAACTACGTCGCCGTAACCCACGGTCGTAATCGTTACGACTGCCCAGTAAATGCTCATTGGGATACTGACAAAACCATGTTCAGGTCCGTCAATCACGTAGAGAAGGCAGCCGAAGACCACGACAGTGACCATGACCAGTGAGAAAAACACCAAGATCGAGCGCGAGGTGGCTCGAAGCACGCCAATGATTTCTATGTATTCCTCGTGCAGTTCAAAGAGATGAAGAATCCGAAAGACGCGCAAGACACGAAGCAGCCGGATAACGATCAACGATGACGCCTCAGGAACGAAAAGGGTGAGAAAGGTCGGCAATATAGCCAATAGATCAACGACACCCCAGAAGCTAATCGCATAGGCCATGGGGTTGCGGGTGCACCAAAGTCGAGTTAGATACTCAATGGCAAAAACAAGCGTAAAACCGAGTTCTAACACTCGAAATAAATCACCGTAGGTGGCGTGATACGCATCCATTGAGTCGAACATAACAACAGCAACGCTTGCAAGAATCGTGACGAGAAGTGCAATGTCGAATAAATTTCCGCCCCGAGTTTCGGTGCCGAAAATCACGGTTTCAACCGTATCGCGGATCGGTCGGGCATCATTCATTGAGTGAGTCTCCGAGTAACGTGACCAGTGTTGGCCAGACCACGTTTAGAAGGAGCGGTTGCGCCTCGGCGTTAGGGTGAGTCCCGTCGCGCTGCATAAGCTGCTCAGATAAAAACACATGCTCGACGATAAACGGCAATACGGCGGCATCGTCTTGCTGTGCTACTTGCGCATAGCTGTCTCTGAACATCGTGGTGTAGCGCCGTCCTAAGTTTGGAGGCGCTTCGGCCGCGAGCAGAAGAACCTTCGCGTTGGCATTTTGCGAGGCGCGGGTCATCTCGGTTAAGTGTGTGCGCATTTGTTTAATGGGGTAGGCACGCAGACCGTCGTTGCCACCGAGCTCGATAATCACAAGGGTCGGCTCGTGTTCCTTGAGCAATGCGGGTAGTCTTCGTGCGCCCCCGCCGGTTGTGTCACCCGATATGCTGGCGTTGACGACGCTTGACTCGGGCGCTCGTGCTTTGAGTTTTTGTGACAGCAAGTGGACCCAACCCTGCTCCATGTTCATCCCGTAGGCAGCGCTCAGACTGTCCCCAAGCACAAGAACCTTTGGGGCTGTTGCTGCGATCGAGTGGCTTACACCCGTGAAAAGCAACAGTACCAATCCAACGCCAAGACGTTTTCGTAAGTGATGCCAGAGGTAGTAACGCATGATCAAAACATCCCAGTTGAGTAAACGAGTCAGCACCGCTGAGTCCGAACTTGAAATCCTGCGAGGGATCGAGTTGGAAATCAAGCAGGGTGAGACGGCGGCCATTGTCGGCGCGTCGGGATCCGGCAAGTCGACGTTGTTAGGGTTGCTTGCAGGTCTTGATACGCCGAGTGCGGGGGCTATTTTGCTTGACGGTACCAATATTGTGAACTTGGACGAGGACCAGCGGGCGACACTTCGCAGCCAAAAGGTGGGGTTTGTGTTCCAAAGTTTCCAGTTGCTCCCTGCACTGACGGCGCTCGAGAACGTGATGCTGCCGCTCGAGCTTGCAGGTATTGCGCATGCGCGTGAAAAGTCTGAGGAATTCTTGTCACGTGTGGGTCTGGATGAGCGCTTGCACCATTACCCCAGAACACTCTCGGGTGGTGAGCAACAACGTGTTGCCATAGCGCGAGCCTTCGCATCGCAGCCCGTCATTTTATTCGCCGACGAGCCGACGGGTAATCTCGACACCGCAACCGGCGCGAACGTGATTGAACTCTTGTTTGGGCTTAACGAAGAGGAGGGGACGACCCTCGTCTTGGTGACCCACGACAACAGTTTGGCAGATCGTTGCCAGCGCAAATTCACCATGACCGCTGGGCAGTTAGAAGAGGCGTTATGAAATCACCCATTGCTGCTTCCTTCAGATTGCTGCTTCGTGACTGGCGAGGTGGGGAGCTCGGTGTTCTTTTTAGCGCGTTATTGCTGGCGGTCACGGTGGTCGTTGCCATCAGCGGTTTTGTTAATCGCCTGCAGTTTAATTTAGAACGTGAGTCAGCCAGCTTTCTGGCCGCTGATTTAGTGGTTTCGAGCGCCAAGCCCGTCCCGTTGGAATGGCGTGCGAAAGTCGACACTGAGGGCTTGCAGCGGGGGGAGACCATCACATTTTCATCCATGGTGATCTCTGACAACGATGAAATGTTTCTTGCATCGGTTAAAGCGGTTGGGGGCGGCTATCCGCTCAGAGGGTCGCTGTCTGTCGACGTTGGCTCGGCGCAGCCGTCGAGTCGTATACCGGCTCCTGGAGGTGTGTTTCTTGCGCCACGACTGGTCCAGCAGTTGCGAGTTGCAGTCGGGGACGCTGTCTATGTGGGTGACGCGACGTTGACGGTGACTGGAACCTTGCTCAGCGAGCCGGACTCAACGAGTGGTTTTTTCGGTTACGGGCCAAGACTGGTCATGAACTCAGCGGATTTGGACGCCACCGGCATTGTGCAGCCGGGAAGCCGCGTAACCTACCGGTTACTCGTTGCCGGCTCGTCAAATCAGCTTGAGGCCTTTCGGGATTGGGTTGACCCGCAGCTCACCCAAGGACAGCGGTTACTGAGCGTGGACGAGTCACAGCCGGGTATCGGCGCGACATTAGAGCGCGCCAGAGGATTTTTGTTACTCGCGGGCAGCTTGGGCGTGATGTTGGCAGCTGCCGCGATTTTAGTGGCTGCTCGACGATTCGGCGAGCGCCATACTGATCAAGTGGCCGTCATGAAAAGCCTCGGCGCCACCAAACGCACGATTCAGCAGCTCTACGCGCTGAGCCTCACCTGGCTCGGTCTTCTCTCTATTGTGTTGGGAAGTGGCATCGGTTGGCTGGCACAGAGCGCAATGTTCAACGCGCTGGCCGATCAGCTGCCGGGTGAGATCAACCGCATTGGTGTGACGCCTTACCTGACGGGTGCTGTCACAGCACTGGTTTGCGTTGGGTTTTTTGCTTGGCCGCCGCTTGCGCGACTCGGGGGCGTCTCGCCGCTACGGGTCATTCGCCGAGAGACGACCATTGCCAATTCGACCCGCGCACTCGATTTGCTGTTGGGCGCCGCATCGCTGGGACTCTTGATGCTGTGGTATAGCAGGGACCTGCAATTAACGGCCGCGTTACTTGGGGCCGTTGCGATCACGGTCGGTCTGGGTTTTTTCGTGGCCCATGGGTTATTGGGTGGAACGCGTCAGATTGGAAGCAACGCCGGTAGCGTCTGGCGGCTCGCACTGGCCGGCATGCAGCGCAGAGGCAATTCGAGTGCATTTCAGGTCGTGATATTTGGTATCGCGATCATGTTGTTGTTGGTGTTAACCGCGGTGCGAACGAGCCTTCTTGACCAGTGGCGGCTGCAGATTCCAGAGGGTACGCCCAATCACTTCGTGCTTAACGTGTCGCCCTCCGATGAGGCGCGACTGCTGACATTTTTTAGCGAGAGAGAGATCGAAGTGGGTGAGCTGTATCCGGCCGCACGCGGACGGGTGATGGCCGTTAATGGTGCGCCCTTGCCTGATCGGGATTCCGCAGAGGGCGGGGCGCGTCAGCGCGAGGCGAATTTTACATCCACGGACACGGCACCTGAGGGAAACGAGATTGTCGAAGGTGCGTGGTGGCGTGCGGGCACGGACGACGCACTGGTGTCATTAGAAGACGGATTCGCACAAGATATCGGTGCGAGGGTGGGTGATCAACTCACCATTCGCATTGCAGCTGACGAGTTCTCGGTTGAAGTGGCGAGCATTCGTAAAGTCAATTGGGAGTCAATGCAGCCTAACTTCTTTGTGATCTTCCCGGATCAATTATTACTGAAGTTCCCCAACATGTTGTTCACCAGCTTTTATCTCGAACCCGACGAGAAGCGCCGCGTAGGAGAGCTTCTCGATGTCATACCAACGCTGACCATCATAGAACTGGATGTGGCGATCGCTGAAATCAAAACAATTATCGATCAAGTCAGTCAGGCCATTGAGCTGGTCTTGATTGTCATCCTCGTTGCAGGGGCCTTAGTGTTGATTGCCGGTGTGAGCGCCAGCGTCGATGAGCGACTTCATGAAAGCGCTATTTTGAGGGCTCTGGGTGCCGGTCGCGGGACGCTCTTGGGTGCAGTTGCCATCGAGTTTGCTGCAATGGGATCACTCGCCGGAGTGTTGGCGATTTTAGGATCGGAGGCTGCAGGCTGGGCGCTTCAAACGCAAATGCTAGAGCTTGACTACCAAGTGCAGTGGGTCTTGTGGCCCATGGGTATTGGCTTGGGGGCGATCATTATTGGCGGACTGGGAACCTTTGCCTGTCGCCGTGTGGTTTCTGCACCGCCGCTAAAGGTGCTCCGGGAGCTCTAACGGACACTCCCGGACGCCGAGGATTTACCCGAGCAGGTGACGAACCGCGTCGCGCTCCTCACTGAGTTCTTGAGCAGTCGCATCCATCTTTGCACGACTGAATTCGTTGATCTCAAGGCCTTCAACGACATGGTAGACGCCGTCTTTACAGGCGCACGGAAATGAGTAAATCAAACCCTCAGGAACGCCATACGCGCCCGTTGAAAGTACACCCATAGACGTCCAATCGTTTTCTGCGGTCCCGAGCGCCCAGGTGCGCATGTGATCGATGGCGGCGTTTGCGGCCGATGCGGCTGACGACGCACCTCGCGCCTTAATGATCGCAGCGCCACGCTGTTGCACCGTTGGGATGAACGTGTCCTCGAACCAGGTCTGATCCACTAGTTCGATCGCCGACTCGCCATTGATACGGGTGTTGTAAAGATCGGGGTATTGCGTTGCGGAGTGGTTGCCCCAAATGGTCATGTGGGTCACGTCTGTCGTGCGTGCGCCCGTCTTCTGTGCAATTTGCGTAATCGCACGGTTGTGGTCGAGTCGTGTCATCGCTGTGAACTGTGTGCCCGCGATATCGGGCGCGTTATGCATTGCAATCAGCGCATTTGTGTTCGCAGGGTTACCGACCACCAGCACTTTAATATTGCGGCTCGCTACCGCGTTCATGGCCTGACCCTGCGCCGAAAAAATTGCGGCGTTGGCTTCCAAGAGATCTTTTCTTTCCATGCCTGGGCCCCGCGGCCGTGCGCCCACCAAGAGCGCGTAATCGGTGTCAGCGAAGGCAATGTTTGGATCGTCACTGCAGCTGATACCCGCAAGCAAAGGAAAGGCGCAGTCCTCGAGTTCCATTCGTACACCCTCTAGGGCATCGAGGGCAGGGGTAATGTCCAGAAGATTGAGCCTTACGGGTTGGTCGGCGCCAAGCATAGCCCCAGAGGCGATGCGGAAAAGTAGTGCGTAACCAATTTGACCAGCTGCGCCTGTGACGGTGACCGTAACGGGTGTCTTCATGGGTGTCTCCTGATAATTCGGATGTTGGGAACAGTGCGACGCGGATTTTCATCCTCTCATGAGTAAACTGCAAGTGCGTTTTACACAGGTATTATGTTTATTCAGGTCAGTAATTTTGCTTCGGCAACCACCTAGAACTATCATCCGCGTTTTAGATTTGTGATCTGAGCATGAGTCAAACCTCCAAATTGGCAGAAGACGTCGCACCCCGCGAGAATCAGCCGCGTGCCGGGGACACCCGCAAATTGTCCTACAGCCACAATAAGGTGCGAAAACGTCTGCGCCGGTTAATGGGGCAAGCGATTGCAGACTACAACATGATCGAAGAGGGCGATCGTGTCATGGTGTGTCTTTCGGGCGGTAAAGACTCGTACACGATGCTCGATATTCTTTTGCAGTTGCAGCGCAGCGCGCCGATTGAGTTCGAAATTATTGCGGTCAACTTAGATCAAAAGCAGCCTGATTTTCCTGAAGAGGTGCTTCCTGAATACCTGGAATCCATGGGTGTTGCCTACTACGTCTTGGAACGAGATACGTACAGTGTTGTGCGCTCGGTGATTCCCGAAGGCAAAACAACCTGTGGGCTCTGCAGTAGGCTACGCCGAGGCACTCTTTATGGTTTTGCGGAGAGCATTGGTGCCCATAAAATCGCACTGGGCCACCATCGCGATGACATTGTAGAAACACTCTTCCTCAATATGTTCTTTGGCGGCAAGCTCAAGGCGATGCCCCCGAAGTTGCTCAGTGATGACCGGAAGAATGTGGTTATCCGTCCTTTGGCGTATTGTAAAGAGTCGGACATCGAAGCCTACGCATCGTACGAGGCGTACCCAATTATTCCGTGTAACTTATGTGGCTCTCAGGAGAACTTGCAGCGTGCGGAGGTGAAACGCATGCTTCGTGATTGGGAGCGGCAGTACCCGGGACGGACGGAGACGATTTTTAAGTCAATACGCAATGTCGCGCCTTCTCAACTTGCCGATCGCGAACTGTTTGATTTTGAGACCTTAAGCGTCGAGCGAGCAGCCATGAGTGAAGTCGTCCTTCCGATTATCAAAACGGTGTCATTGTGACTGAACCCTTGCTAATGGCCAGTGAGCTCTCTGTTCAAAAGGGGGTGCGGGCCTTACTCAGTAATGTGAGTTTGACGGTGAATCAGGGCGATGTTTGGCAGCTTGCGGGAGGAAATGGCGTCGGAAAGACCTCGCTACTCCGGGCCTTTGCTAGGCTTGCGCGTATCGAAGTTTTTGGGCGGTTAGAGCGGTGCGAGGATGTACTCTACAGTGGTCATTCTGCCGCATTGAAGGGCGCGTTAACGCCGAGACAAAACTTGATGACGCACCCGTCTGGGTTGAATGCGCCAAGCGACTTGGCGATTGACACAGCGCTTGAAGCCGTCGGGGTTCTCGGTCACGCCGATGTTCAGACCGCGCGCCTGTCGGCAGGCCAAAAGCGGCGAGTAGCCCTCGCGAGGCTTTTTTTACCCTCGCCCCGCCTTTGGCTGCTTGACGAGCCCTTTACCGCACTCGATGTGCAGGGTGTCAACGTCTTGGAAGCGCGTTTTTTGGAGCACGCGCGCAGTGGCGGTGCAGTCGTATTCACCAGTCACCAGTCGGCTGCTTTGGGTGATGAGCTCAAAGTGTTGAATTTGGAGCACTACTGCGGTGACTGATCAATCGGGCATCGACACTCTTCAATACTTGAGCGGTCAAACCGCTCGACATGTTCGTTTGCAGCTTGCCTCTCCCAGCGAGATCGTCAATCCGCTGCTTTTCTTTTTACTCGTGGTCATTTTATTTCCCTTGGGGTTGGGGCCGGATCCGGAGCGACTGGCGTTGATGGCGCCCGGTATTTTGTGGGTTGTGGCCTTACTGGCGAACCTCATGATTTGCATGCGGCTATTTGTCGACGATTTTGAAGACGGCAGTCTGGAGCAATTGGCGATGGCCAGCACGCCGCTTGCGCTGTCCGTCATACCCCAACTGCTTGCCGCGTGGATGACGGGTGGACTTGTGCTGAGTCTCGCCGCACCGTTATTTGGAATGATGTTGGGTTTGCCTGTTTCAGCCGTGCCCGTTTTGGTGGCGAGTTTGCTCATGGGAACGGCCATCATGTTACTGCTAGGAGCGGTGGGTGCCGCACTCACCGTGGGCGTGCGCCGGGGTGGCATACTGCTCGCCCTGCTGATCTTGCCGTTGTATATACCGGTACTCATCGCGGGCACGCGTGCACTCGACGAGGCGCTGCACTCAGGTGACCCGGTGGTTGCGCTGGCCTTTCTCGGTGCCGGCGTGACTGGCGGGCTTTTGCTGGCGCCGCTGGCGATTGCCGCTGGGCTCAGAGTGTCTTTAGAGCTGTAATGACCCCCATTTCTGACGTTTAACGGATATACTCATCGTATGTGGCGCATTATTCATCAATTTGGATCTCCCCCTTGGGTTTACCGGTTTTGTGACCGGGTGATTCCTTGGTTACTGCCCTTGACCGCGGTTGCGTTAATCGTCGGCAGTGCTTGGGGTTTGCTGTTCGCGCCAACGGATTACAAGCAGGGAGATTCTTACCGCATTATTTACATTCATGTGCCTGCTGCGGTTGTGTCACTGGCCGGTTACTACATTATGGCGTTTGCGGGTTTAGTGAGTCTGGTTTGGCGCATTAAACTGGCCGATCTCGCGATGAGAGCAGCTGCACCGATTGGCGCGGCGTTTACTGCAGTAGCGCTAATCACCGGCGCTATTTGGGGCAAGCCCACTTGGGGCGCTTGGTGGGTGTGGGATGCTCGCGTGACATCGATGCTCATTTTGTTTTTTTTATACGTGGGTGTCATCGCGCTGTTTGAGGCCTATGACAATAAAACAATCGCAGCGCGCGCCTGCGCGATATTGAGTTTGGTTGGAACCGTTAACATCCCCATTATCTACAAGTCTGTTGATTGGTGGTATTCGCTGCATCAGCCGGCGTCGATTAAGTTTACGGGCAGCTCGGCCATCGATGCGTCGATGCTGTACCCCTTACTCGGAATGATCGTGGCGTTCTATGCGTTGTTTGCACTGCTCATGATGCTTAATCTCAAACAGTCACTGACGTCGGAGTATGCGCAGTCCAATTGGTTGATCAAAAGGATAACGACCTAGCCATGCAGTTTGATTCGTTCGCCGCAGCAGTAACAATGGGAGGGCACGGCGGTTTTGTTTGGGCGGCTTACGCCATTACGTCCGTCGTGATTCTCGTGATGATCGTGCGTCCAGTGCTGAGTACCCGATCCATGCAGGACACGATTCAGCGAGAGTTCGAACGTAAACAGGCTCATGAAAAGGATGCTTCCTAGCCATGCACCCCAAGCGAAAACAGCGTCTTATTCTGGCCTTGGTCGTCGTCGTATTATCCAGCGCCACGATTGGTCTCATCACCTACGCACTGAGCGGCAACATTAATCTATTTTACTCCCCGTCAGAGGTTGCGGCGGGTGAGGCGCCGGTAGATCGTCAGATCCGTGTGGGCGGGATGGTCGTCGAGGGCAGTGTTGAACGCGCGAGCGATCGCTTGGAGACCCGCTTTGCGGTGACGGACTATGCCCACGTGATCACCGTATCGTACGACGGCATTCTTCCCGACTTATTCGCTGAGGGTGAAGGGGTTGTTGCCACCGGGTTCCTAGGCCGAGATGGCACCGTAACCGCGACTGAAGTGCTGGCAAAGCACGATGAGAACTACATGCCCCCTGAAGTTGCCGAGGCGCTCGAGAATGCTCGCGCTACGGCGGTGCAACCGTGATACCTGAAGCCGGACAGCTGTCACTGATTATTGCGCTCTGCCTTGCGTCGCTCCTTGCCGTGGTGCCCATGGTTGGCGCATGGCAAGGTCAACGCTGGGCGATGAACATGGCGCCCAGTCTTGCAGCAGGTCTTTTTGTGTTTTTGACAATCGCTTTTCTGTGCCTGGTGGTGGTTTTTTTACAAGACGATTTTTCGGTCAAGGTCGTGGCGAGCAACTCGAACTCCTTGCTACCCCAGATCTACAAATTTTCCGCGGTGTGGGGTAACCACGAGGGCTCCCTCTTGCTCTGGGTGTGGATATTGGGCGCTTGGGCGTTGGCAGTATCGCTTGCCAGCCGCGGGCTGCCGCTGGTGGTGCTGGCGCGAGTACTCAGCATCCTTGGCGTGATCGGTGTTGGTTTTATCGCGTTTTCGCTCTTTACATCGAATCCTTTTGAACGACTACTGCCAGGCGTCGCTGCCGAGGGCAATGATCTCAATCCATTGCTACAGGATCCAGGACTGATTATTCATCCGCCACTGCTCTACATGGGCTACGTGGGTTTGGCGGTTCCGTTTGCGTTCGCAGTGGCGGCACTACTTGGCGGACGTCTGGACGCATCTTGGGCGCGGTGGTCACGTCCATGGACCAATGTCGCTTGGGCGTTTTTGACGCTGGGGATCATGCTTGGCAGTTGGTGGGCGTATTACGAGTTAGGTTGGGGTGGCTGGTGGTTTTGGGATCCGGTTGAAAATGCATCCTTCATGCCTTGGCTAGTGGGGACCGCACTTATCCACAGTTTGGCGGTGACTGAAAAGCGTGGGCTGTTTAGGTCGTGGACCGTTCTTTTGGCCATCTCCGCATTTTCGCTGTCGCTACTGGGTACGTTTTTGGTGCGTTCAGGCGTGCTGACTTCCGTTCACGCGTTCGCCGCAGATCCCGAACGGGGACTGTTCATCTTGGTGTTTTTAGTCTTGGTGGTGGGCGGTTCACTGACGCTTTTTGCATTCAGAGCGCCCTCGGTGGCAAGCCCGATTAGCTATGAGCTTGAGTCCCGCGAGTCCCTACTGTTAGTCAATAACCTCATTTTTGCGGTCTCGGCGATTGTTGTTTTACTCGGAACGTTGTTCCCGCTGTTAATGGACGCGCTTGGGCAAGGCAAGTACTCCGTTGGTCCCCCTTACTTCAATGCGGTGTTCGTGCCAGCCATGGCCTTAGTTGCGCCCTTTATGGCGGTGGGGCCGATATCGCGATGGAAGCGTGACTCAGCGACGCGTTGGATCAGCGAGCTTGGTTTTCCCGCGTTAGTCTGTGTGATTGTCGCGGTGGTGGTGCCTTACTTGGGTATCGGTCGACTCAACGTTTGGGCGTGCTTGGCTGTGTTGCTGTCGGGCTGGGTTATATTGGGGCTGATTCGTGATCTGCAACAAAGGACGCGCGGTGTGACGGATGTGCGAACCTTTATGAGGCGTCTTACACCCTCTTATCTTGGCATGTTTACCGCGCATTTCGGTTTTGCCCTCACCATTACCGGCGCTGTTTTCGTAACGCAGTTCAGTGCCGAACGCGACTTGCGAATGGAGGCGGGGGACAGTGTCTCGCTGAATAACTACAGCTTCACGCTTGAAGAAGTAACCGTTGTCGAAGGACCTAATTACAGTGCCGACCGAGGGGTTTTTTCCGTTACTCTTGATGGAGAAATGTTCACAACAATGATGCCCGAAAAGCGACGTTATGTGGCCAGCGGTCAAATTATGACCGAGGCGGCCATTGATGCGGGCGTGATGCGCGATTTGTACCTCGCGCTGGGTGAGCCTTTGGGGGATGGTGCTTGGTCGGTTCGTGTGCAGCACAAGCCGATGATTCGCTGGATTTGGTTCGGTGCCTTACTGATTGGGCTGGGAGGTCTGACCACAAGCCTGGACCGTCGTTATCGGCGCGGTCGCACCGCAACGGTGCCGCAGGAGACCGTCGGACTTGCTACTTAAACGCTTTTTACCATTAGTGGCCTTCGCGGCCTTGGTGCTCTTGCTGGTGCGCGGCTTGGCCCTCGATCCTACGGCTTTACCGTCAGCCCGCGTGGGCCAGCCGCTACCCGAGTTTGACCTGCAGGTGTTAGGGGGTGAGTACCGCCGAAGCGCCGGTCAATGGCACGGTAAGCCTGCGCTGCTTAATGTTTGGGCAACATGGTGTTTCTCTTGCCGCGTAGAGCATCCCTACCTGCTCGATTTAGCCGAGAGCGGGGTGACGATTTACGGCCTAAATTATAAGGATGATCCGGCGAAAGCACTCACATGGCTTGAGGAGTTGGGGAATCCCTACGCCGAAACAGTTGTGGATATTGACGGTGATTTTGGTTTTGATTTAGGCGTGTACGGTGCACCGGAAACCTATGTCATTGACGCTGCGGGAACGGTGCAATATCGGCACGTGGGTGTGGTCGATGAACGGGTTTGGACCGAACAGCTGGCACCCTTCTTCGGGGGTGGATCATGAAATTATTCCGCTGGTTATTACTGAGCGTCGCTCTGTGCTCTGCGGTAGCATGGGGTGTCATTGAGACCTATGAGTTTAGTTCGCCTGCGCTTGAGGCGCGTTACAAAGCCTTAAGTCAGGAACTTCGATGCCCTAAGTGTCAAAACCAAAATATTGCCGATTCTAATGCGCCGATTTCTCGTGATTTGCGTGCGATCGTCCACGAAAAGCTCGAAACCGGCGCCACCGACAGTGAAATTATCGATTTTTTGGTTGATCGCTACGGCGAGTTTGTTCGATACCGTCCCGGATTAGACCGCAATACCCTGTGGCTCTGGTCGGCCCCACTGATTTTGTTATTAATGGCGATGGCGGTTGTGCTGTTACAGATTCGCAGAGATCGCGCCAGTGCGATGTCGCCTGTTCAGGAGGCGCGTGCCGAGGCACTGCGTCAAAAGTTTCAGGACGAGGGGTCGCAGTGAGCGATTTAATGCTGATTACAGCAGGGCTTTGTGGGCTTGCAGCACTGTTCCTGCTGGTTCTTCCTCGGTTTTGGACACGGCGTGTCGAAGGGGACTCAGTGGACGATTGGTTGTCTGTGCGCCAAGCGGAAACCGATGACGCCTCCTTGCTAAATGATGCTCAACTGAGAGCCTGGGACGATAAAGATCAAAAGGGTGACGATCTTGTGGTCCGTGGCGCAAGCCAGCGTTGGGGTTATCAGGTTGCGCTTGCCTGCCTGCTTGTCGCCGTTACGGTAGCGCTATATGGCCGACTGGGTGCCTATGAAGACGTGCAAATTGCACGCGCTATCGCCAGCTTGGAATCAGCCACACCGGACGAGGTGACGACCCTTATTACGCGTATCGAGGCGCGATCCTCACAACGCCCGCAGAATTTGGATTACCACTCGTTACTGGGCGAATACTACATCGCAACCGGTAATGCGGAAGACGCGCTGCAAAACTTTGAGGCTATTTTGCTAGAGGCGCCCAATGCGCCGGACGTACTTGGGCGGGCAGCTCAGGCAGAGTTTGTTGCTAACGGGCAAGTTTTGACGCCTAGGGCGCAACAGCGCGCAGAGCAGGCCCTTGCTTCAGATCCAAGGCAAAAATCAGCCTTGGCAACACTGGCTATGGGTTCTTTTGGCGCAGGTCAATACCTTGAGGCCATGGGATACATGAGGGTGTTGCGTGATCTCGAAGTTCCGGGGTCAGAGGCGTTTGAGTTAATGCGATCGGCAATTGTCGAAGCCGAGCGGCGTTCATCCGAGTCGGTACCAGCCCGTGGAGCGGGGCAAGCTGTAGAACCCGCCGCAAGTTCAGTGAAATTGGGTGTTACGGTCGAGTTGGCAGAGGGCCTGGCGCCCGAGGCTTACCGTGGGCTCACACTGTTTGTGATTGCGCGTCCAGCGGGTAGTCAGGTGCGAATGCCAACGGCGGTGTCCAAGCAAGAGGTGGTGAACTGGCCGCTGTCAGTGAGTCTGTCTGACGTAAACAGTATGGCAGGACAGGCACTGTCGTCACTGGAGCGTGTCGACCTGGAAGTTCAGTTGTCTAAAACCGGCCAGCCTGGGCTTCCAAATGCCTTGCTCACAGGAACATTAAGCGACATTGCTCTGAAGGATTCTTCGGGGGTTGTCGTGACTTTACGAGATAACGCGCAATAACCCTTATTTGTATATAGTGTTGGCAGATCTTTCTAGGTACACTACATCTAGTGTTTTTGATGGGAAGACGGCCGCGATTTCTGCGCCGTAATTTGAGGGCTGATGCGCTTAAAGTCTATTTCGCTTGCCGGGTTCAAATCGTTTGTCGACCCGACCAAAGTCACACTGCCGAGCAATATGTGCGCGGTGGTGGGCCCTAACGGCTGTGGAAAATCTAATATTATCGACGCCGTCCGCTGGGTCATGGGTGAAAGCTCAGCAAAGACCCTTCGTGGCGAATCTATGTCCGACGTTATTTTTAACGGCACTACACATAGGCAGCCCGTCGGACAAGCCTCCATTGAACTTCTGTTCGATAATTCGACCGGCAAGGTCGGCGGCGAGTACGCGGCCTACAGCGAAATTTCGGTGCGGCGATTGGTTACACGCGAGGGTACGTCAGACTACTTCCTGAACGGCAACAAGTGCCGCCGACGTGATATTACCGATCTGTTTTTAGGCACAGGCCTTGGGCCTCGCAGTTATGCGATCATTGAGCAGGGAATGATTTCTCGTCTCATAGAGTCCCGCCCAGAGGACCTTCGCGTCTATATTGAAGAAGCCGCAGGTATTTCAAAATACAAAGAGCGTCGGCGCGAAACTGAAAACCGTATGCAGCGGACGCTGGATAATCTTGATCGTCTCACAGACTTACGAGAAGAGCTTGAGCGTAATTTAGGACATTTGAAGCGTCAGGCGCAGGCGGCCGAGCGTTACGCGTTATATAAAACAGAAGAGCGAGGGCTGAAGGCGCAGCTGCTGGTGCTACAGCGCCAAGTCCAAGCGGGTGTTGAGAGCCGTGCGCAGCGTGAGATTGATGAATTTGCGACTGAAAAAGAGCGCTATCAATCCCAGGTGTCGGCGTCTGTAGCTGACATCGAGTTACTGAGGCAAAGCATCACTGAAGCGAACGCCTCAACGGGCGAGCTTCAGGGTAGTTTTTATTCACTAGGCAGCGAAGTCAGCCAGATAGAGCAGTCGATTAACTTTGCTAAGCAGCGTCGCGAGACGCTGGCCAAGGACCTCGAACAAACCTTGCAAGGAAAACAGCGCGAGCTCGGACTGATGGACTCTGATAGTCAGCGTCTGGAGGAGCTTTTCGAAGCGCTGACGTCCATTGAGCCCACACTGGCGCGCGAACGCGAGGAAGTAGGGCGCGTTGACAAATCGCTTCAAGACGCTGAAAAAATTGCGGCCACTGCGGACGGCGACTGGGACAGTTTCACGCAACGGGCCGCAGTGCCTCGTCAGCAGGTCGAGGTTCAGCAGGGACGTCAGGCTAATGCGGAACGTAATCTAGTGACGTTAACTGAGCGGTTGTCGCGCATTGAGACTGAGCTTGAACAGCTGGGTCGTGCCGGTGATGACCAAGATGTTGACTCAATGAGTGACGCGCTGCAGGCAGCACAAGCCGGTGTAACCAGTGTCAAAGAGAATCTAGACGAGTTGAAAAATGCGTTGGGTGAATCCCGAGTCAAGCTCGAGACACTGCGTCAGCAGCAGGACGAACTGCGCCGACAAGCACAGGCGTTGAGCGGTCAGCGCGCATCGTTAGAGGCGCTACAGTCTGATGCACGCGAAGAGAATGGTGGTCAGTCAGCGACTGATTGGCTTGGGGCGCAAGGCGTCGAAAAACAGGGCGTTGTACTGGATGCCATTTCGGTCGATGCTGGCTACGAGGCGGCGGCTGATCTTGTTCTGGGCGATTGGCTCTCGGCGTTTCGCGCGGAGCTCGCGGCGTTTGATTCACTGGATACTGAGCCGTCCTCCGGCCTGCGATTGGTTGATCTTGCAAGCGCGAGGCGCTCAACTGAGCCTTCCATGTTGGCCCATTATGTGGACGCTCCAGAGGCGGTCCAACACGTGCTAGCCGAGGTGCACGTTGTTGAGGATTGGCGTGCCGCACTCGCTCAGCGCTCGACATTGTCTGACGGCGCATCAATCGTATCAAAGGACGGACTCTGGGTATCCAAGCGCTGGATTCGTACGCGATCCGAGGCAGATGCAGAACAGGGAATTATTGCCCGGCAAGCACGCCTGAGCGGCATTGTTGAGGCGTTTGATCGTGTGGCCGCGGAGCTGAGTACCACGGATGTGGCGATTTCAGAGCACCAAGCATTGCGCTCCGAAATTGAGCAGTCAATCGATGCCGCACAGGAGTCGATGCAAGTAGCGCAGCACGAGGCGAGCCGTTTAGATGCTCAAAAGCGCGCGCTCTTAGCACAGCGGGAACAACGACAGGCGCGAGAGGCTCAGTTACACCAAGATCGCTCCGATTTAGAAGTGCGCGGTGCCGAAGAGCAAGCGGTGATTGCACAAGCGGTCCAGATGCTCGGGCGTGCAAAAATGCAAGTGGAGTCGGATGAGTCGGTGCGAAGCGAGCTGGAGTCTGCCCGCGAAACTGCGCGTGAGCACGTGCGGCAGAGTCGTCAGGCAAAACAGCAGGCTGATGTTGCGCTCAATCGTAGCGAGGTAAGAAATCGCGAGTTACTCACGCAGCAAGAGGCGTTGCGTCAGTCCATTGAGCGTGCGAAGCAACAAGTTTTAAGCTACGAGGAGCGAGAGGCCGCCATTCGTGGTGAGATGCCCACAGACGAAAACCCCGACCTTGAAGCACAGCAAGTACTGAGTCAGCTTCTCGAAAAACGCTTAGGTGTTGAGGCGCAGCTTACTCAGGCTCGGCAGGGGTTGTCGGAGCTCGAAACGACCTTGCGCAACAGGGAACAGGCCCGAATGGCGGCGGAGCAGTCCGTTGCGGGTGTGCAGACGCGCAGTGAGGGCGCTCGTCTTAAACTGGCTGAGACAGGCGTCCGTCTTGAGCAGATTGATAGGGCACTTGCTGAGCTTGACGCAGATGTGGCCGCTGTTGAAGCAGACTTGCCGGAGGATGCTGAGGAGACAGAGTGGCTGGTCCGTGTCGAACGTATTGGCGCCAAAATCCATCGGCTTGGGCCGATAAACCTCGCAGCTATTGATGAAACAACGCGGGCAAAAGAGCGAAAAGAATACCTGGACGCGCAAGATAACGATCTGCGGACGGCGCTCGAGACGCTTCAAAACGCCATTAAAAAGATTGATAAGGAAACGCGCAGTCGCTTCAAGGAGACGTTCGACACCGTCAATGCGGGCTTTAGTGAACTTTTCCCCAAAGTGTTTGGCGGGGGCACCGCCTTTCTTGAGATGACGGGTGATGACCTCCTGGACACAGGCGTGTCGATTATGGCTCGACCACCGGGCAAGAAAAATAGCACGATCCATTTGCTGTCTGGCGGCGAAAAAGCGATGACCGCAATCGCGCTGGTTTTTTCTATTTTCCAGCTCAATCCGGCGCCGTTTTGTATGTTGGACGAGGTCGATGCGCCGTTAGATGACGCAAACGTTGGGCGCTATGCGCGTCTCGTGTCAGAAATGTCAAAGAAAGTGCAATTTGTCTTCATTACGCACAATAAGATAACTATGGAAGCAGCTGAGCAATTGATGGGCGTTACCATGCATGAGCCTGGTGTCTCGAGATTAGTCACCGTTGACATCGAGGAAGCTGCAAGACTCGCCGCGAGCTAAGGAAAGAGGTGATGCCTGACATCTTCCAAGCGTTGACCACAGAAGCGTTCGTCGCTGTATTTATTATTTTTGCGTTATGCGTGGCGCTCGTTGTGAGCTTTCGACGCAAACGGCGCAACGGCTACAAGATGAACGCGCGGGTCGTCCGTGAAGAAACGCCTGCGCCGGACTACCATGATCGAAGTGCGCGAGAGCTTCCCAATGGTGGCGCCCGACCGGTGGGCCGACAGGAACCGACGTTTGGCGAGTATGTGGACGATGCGTTATCGAGCACAGGCGGGGTGCTGCCGGTCAGCGAAGAAAGTTTCTACGCTGCACCTGAAAAGACGACGTTAACGTCTGATAGCGCAGATGGCGTTGATGAATCGCTAGACGGCACGAAAGAGAATGAAGCCGATAGCCTCGCCGACCCAGGCACCTTAGATTGGCTCGACGAAATTGAGGCAATTCCAGCGGCTCAAGGTCAGGCGGCAGCACTGCCGCGTCACGAAGATGCGACCGTGTATTCGCTCAACGTTATGGCTCGCGCCGAGCAAGGCTTCGCGGGCGATGATGTGCTCAGGGTGCTTTTAGGCTGCGGTCTGCGGTTCGGCGATATGGATTTTTTTCACTTGAGTCAAGCACAGGGCGGTCAACCCACGATTCAATTCAGTGTGGCCAATATGATGCAGCCCGGTGTCTTTGATCTCGAGGCCATGAACACCCTGCAGACGAAAGGCTTGATGTTTTTTCTGACGCTGCCCGGCCCTGAGGAGATGGTGAGAGCATTTGACTTGATGCTGGAGACAGCTCATACGGTCGCGCACAGTCTGGGTGGCGATGTTTATGATGAAACACGCAGCGTGATGACGAAGCAATATGTCGAAAGTCTCCGTCAATCGATCAGAGAATACGAGAATAAATCACGAGCTGAGAAACTGAGGTGAGCACCGCTGAGCTGGAGATCATGGCGCTCAGAGAGCGGCTCGATGTGTGGTCACTGGCGTATCATCGCGACGATAATCCGCTGGCGAGTGACGCGGAATATGATTCTGCGCTGCGGCGACTGCGTGATCTGGAGTCACTGCACCCTGAGCTTTTTTCAGCATCGTCGCCGACCCAGCGAGTGGGCGATGCGCCTTTAGGTGAATTTGTTAGCGTGCGCCACAAGCTACCCATGCTTAGCTTGGATAACGCCTTTAGTGGTGAGGATTTAGCCGCTTTTGAGGAGCGTAACGCGGCAAAGCTTGGGGTTCATTCGTTGACGTTTTGTTGTGAGCCTAAGCTTGATGGGGTTGCCATGAGCCTTTTGTACGAGGACGGCATTCTCGTGCGCGCTGCCACACGTGGTGATGGG
>DGPO01000050.1:0-8454 GCA_002390485.1 Halieaceae bacterium UBA4438
ACCGACGGCTTTGGTGTTGAGGCATCAACCACGGTGGCGATGAACGACTTTACAACCCTTTACTTGTCGGTCGGCTACTTGGATACAGAGGCCACCGGGCTTGATGAGATTTGCAGTCTAGACGGGCCGGGTGGTGAAGGCATGGGTTGTGAGGGCAGTCGCGTATTCTGGGCCCCAGAATTGACCGCAGCAGGGAAGTTGGACGTCGACGTCCCCATGCAAAACGGCATGCTCAAGAGCAGTATTGAAGTGTCCTACGAAAGTGAGCGCGGGGGCAGCTGGGAAGGCAATCCTGAGGGAATGATCGGCTCTTATGCCGTCACCAATCTTCGTATTGGCTACGAGTCGGACAATAATTGGTACATTCAGGCTTACGCCGAGAACCTGCTCGATGAGTTTACTTGGGATGGCTACAACGCGAATGGTGGTATTTTACCGTCGCATTTCTTTGGACCCATGCGCCCACGAACGTTCGGAATTCGAACGGGCATTAGCTGGGACTAAAACCTGACAACAGCGTCGCTAATCGGCCAGCAAACCGTCTCGGTGGGCTGGCCGAGACGTTTCTGGTGACAGCCATATCGCGATAAACGCAGGTGCAAAATCAGGATCTTCGATTGTCCCTACCCACGTTCCGTTGTAATAAAATCGGCTGATACCGCGCTCATCCACATCGAATACAATCTTGTCGCCCTTGGAAACGTCAGGCCACATTTCAAGCACTTGTGCTTCCCAAGCCGCTCTTCGTGCATCTTTAAACGCAAGATGGTTCCACTCCTTCTCCGTTTGCTTTGCGAGAAAACGGCCTGAAATATTACGGCGGTAAGTCAACAGAAATCGAAAGGAGTGATCGGGCGCTTCCCACTCACCCGACAGGGTATAAAGCTCCGAGTCAAACACCTTAAAAAAAGCCACTTTGAGCTCAGATCGTCCCACCAGCGACAACGGGCGTAACGCCTCGAGTGCGATACTGGGCGACATAACGGCACTCACCGAATCGTCCATGGGCTCGGCCGATACAAAGGCAGACGCCGCAATAATACTGGCGAGCGTCACTGCCTTTACCAGTGCTCTCACGCAGCAGGCGCCTCCCGCTGACTAAATCGCACCATGAGTGGCAGCATGATCATCCACAGTGGCACTAAGATCATCATGCTGGTGACATCACCGAGCGGCAGCGCGACTGCACCGAACTTGGCACCCGCGAGGTAGTTCGCGGGCGCAATGGCCCCCAACACAATGGGTCTCCACCAAGTCGCCGACAGAAAGGCCATCGCGCGGGGTAATACCGTGGGAAATACCAGCCAAAGACAGACCATCCAAAGCGGGAAAAAAGCATCACCGAAGTCATAGACGCCCGCGACTGCGAGGGAAAAATCAACACCAATGCCCAACGCGGCAGAGGGCAAGACGCGCCGCAATTCCAACCGAATGTTTGAAACTGCAGCATAGTGGAAGGCAATAAGCGCTGCCGTGAGGAGCATCCAGTCTTCTCGCCCCAACACGCAGCTAAACCAAGTAATCTGGAACCAGAGGGCGTTAAACCACGTTTTTTCGATCAATATCATGGTGCTGATACGGCCGAATCAGACCTTAAGATCGCTAGAACTTAAGATTTTGCGCCAAAATGGTGTGCCGTCTTGTCGAGGCCGTCCACAAGCTTTGCAACGAGTGCGTCGATCTCACCTTTTGTGGTCACAAAGGGCGGCGACATAATCATGGCGTCTCCTGTTTGGCGCACCATGAGTCCACTCTCAATCGCTCGATCACGACAGTAAACAGCGGCGCCGGATTCGGGTGCCAAGCGCTCACGGCTCGACTTGTCTTTCACCAGTTCGACCGCCGCAAGTAATCCTTTTGCTCGCACTTGACCCACAATAGGATGATCGCTCAGTGTTTGCAGCGCAGCTTCAAAGTAAGGCGCCAACACCGTAGCCGACTGATGAATGATATCGGTGTGCTCTAGCACATCCATCGTTGCCAGTCCTGCAGCGCAGGAGGCGGGATGACCCGAATACGTCAAGCCATGTGCAAACTCGCCTCCGTGGCCCAGAAGTACATCTGCAACTTTGTCGCTGACCAGGCAGCCGCCTAAAGGCATGTACCCGTTGGTCACGGCCTTAGCGAACGTAATCAAGTCAGGCTTGGTATTGTAGGTCTCGAAACCAAACAGGTTCCCCGTTCGGCCAAACCCACAAATAACCTCGTCCGAAATAAATAAAATATCGCGTTCATCCAGAACTTTTTGAACCGCAGGCCAATAAGTATCGGGCGGAATGATCACACCACCAGCGCCCTGAATAGGCTCGGCAATAAACGCAGCGACCTTGTCCTCACCCAGTTCATCAATCTTTTTAGCCAGCTCGTTGGCCGCCCAAAGACCGAATTCATCGGGACTCTTGTCGCCACCAAGCTCGAACCAATGGGGCTGCTCGATGTGATGAATGTAATCAAGACCCTCGGTCTGATCATGCATCGCGCTCATGCCACCGAGCGATCCTGCAGCGATGGTGCTGCCGTGATACGCATTTTTACGGCTGATAATGAGCCGCTTCTCAGGCTTACCCAGCAACTGGTAGTAGCGGTGAACGAACTTAATTTGAGTGTCATTTGCCTCGGAACCCGAATTCGTAAAAAACACTTTATTGAAGTTCGCGGGCGCCATGGTGCTCAGTCGGGTTGCCAGTTCAACAGCGGGTTGATTAGAGCACCGAAAAAAATTGTTATAAAACGGCAGCTCCATCAGCTGATCAGCAACCGCGCGCTTAATGCCGTCCTGGCTGTAGCCCAAACTGCAGCACCATAAGCCAGACATGGCGTCTTGGATCTTGTTACCGTCAGAATCATAAATGTAAACATGTTCGGCGCGACTAACGATCCGACCGCCGTTTTCTGCATAATCACGGAAGTCAGTAAATGGGTGCAGGTGATGCTGTTGATCAAGTTGTCGCAGTTGATTCGTTTCTAGGGTCGCATTCACGGTATCATCTCCAGTTAGTCGTTGTATTTTCCACAAGCTCACGCGCTTATGCCGTACCCCGATCGGGTAAGGGTCGTTTTAATTACAGGAATACCGAACAGCTATGGTGAATGAAGAATATAGAGGTCTTGTCTATCCGTGGGGTAGGCAGAGCCCAGTGGAGCATGGTCAACCGCTCGAAGTGGCGCCCGGTGTCTGGTGGGTACGTTTTGCAATGCCCGGCGGTCTCGACCACATTAACATTTGGCTTTTAGAGGAAGCCGAAGGTTGGACCGTGGTCGACACGTGCTTAAAGCTCGACAGTGCTAAAGCGCAGTGGGAGTCGCTGTTCACGGGCTTCATGCAAAACAAACCTATTTTGCGAGTCATCTGTACGCACCTCCATCCAGATCATATTGGTCTGGCGGGGTGGCTTTGCGAACGATTCGACTGTGAAGTCTGGATGACGCGAAGCGAATACCTCAACGGCAGCCTATTACTCAGCTACACCTCAGACGATCTACCCAGTACAGCACTTCAGTTTTACAAGCGCGCAGGGTTTAGCGAAGAGCAACTAAGCACGTATCAGCAACGATTTGGCACGTTTGGCAAAATGTCAGCGCCGCTGCCCCACAGCTATCGTCGGATTGTTGATCTTGAGACGATTAATATTGGTGACCGCTACTGGCAAGTCGTCATCGGTCAGGGCCATTCACCGGAACACGCATGTCTTTATTGCCCAGGTCTTAAATTGATCATTGCTGGGGACCAGATCCTCCCAAGAATCACGCCTAACGTCTCGGTCTTCCCCACGGAACCCGACGGCAACCCCTTGGAATACTGGCTTTCTTCTAATACACGGCTGTTGGATATTTTACCCGAGGACCTGTTGGTGCTTCCGGCCCATCAATCGCCCTTTAGAGGCGCTAAAACACGACTCAATCAAATTATTGACAGCCACAGACAGTCACTGGCGCTTCTCTACAAAAATCTGGCTGAATCAAAGACTGTGCCCGAGTGTTTTATCTACCTGTTCAATCGAGAGCTTAAGGAACACGAGGTGCATTTAGCGACCGGAGAAACGATCGCGCATTTAAACTACCTCTTACAGCGGGGTAATGTGACGCGCGAAATCAATTCAGAAGGGCTCTACACCTACCGCGCAAACCCCAACTCACAGTTCATTCACGCAGATGACGTCGCTGCTTAATCGACTGATTGCAAAGGCTGCACGCCACCTCTACCTTCGGCGGCACCAGAAGGCGTGGGGTGCGGAGCCTCAGCTGGCAGTGTCTGTCAGTAATTTGTGCGTTGAGCTTGAGGGCCGTCAAGTGCGTCTGCGCATGTATCACGGGCAATCCGATAAGCCCATGGTCATTTACGCGCACGGAGGTGGCTTTGTCATTGGTAGCTTGGAGACGCACGACCGATTCTGTCGCGCCCTAAGTGTGGAGAGCGGCTGCAGCTTGGTGTCGATCGACTACCGGCTAGCGCCGGAGTACACATTCCCCGCCGCCCACGACGACTGCCTAGAGGCCACAGAGTGGGTCATTGAAAACCTCGAAAATCTTGCGCCTAACAACGGTCTTTTTATTTTAGCGGGCGACAGTGCGGGCGGTAACATTGCAATTGCGTCGACGCTTGCACTTCAGCACCGCCACGGCATTGCGGGCTGCCTTGCGATCTACCCAGCGACTCAACACTACATTAGCGATCTACCGTCTCATACAGAGCATGCGAAGTCGGGTCTGGTTCCTGCGCGTAATATGCGATGGTTCTGTGACACTTACCTCGACTCAATGGCGCCAGCGGACCCTGTCTTGGAGCGTATTTTCCCTGGCCGGCGAACATCACTGAATCACTTTCCAAGAACACTGATTATCACCGCTGAGCGGGATCCTATACGCGACGACGGCGCCCGCTTCGCGGTTCGGCTGCACCGATCAAGTTGCAAAATCACCTACAAGCACCTAGACCGTGCAAGCCACGGATTTGTGTGTTCCGAGGGAGACTCAGAACATTTTCAAAAAGCCGTCAGCATCGCAAGCCAATGGCTAGCAGTACCGCTTATTCTGAGATCGCCTCAAGAACATTGAGGATTTCTGACTTCTCAAGCTGCCGTGGACAAAAATAACCGTCACCCTCGTCCATTGCGGCTTCGGCAATCGCATCGAAGGCATCACGCTTAATACGTGCGTCGGTCGGCGCGATCCCAACATCGGCAATCAGCTGCTCAACCTCAGCAATAAATGCTCTAGCGCGTGTTTCTGGATGGCCTGAATCCGAAATTCCGGTGGCCACAGCGAGCTCCGCCAACCGCTCCACGGCGGTCTCCCCATACAGGGTGAGAACGTGAGGCAGGACGAGAGCGTTAGCATGGCCGTGCGGAACTCCAAAATTGGCACCTAGTTGGTGGGCAATCGCGTGCACATTACCCACGTTGACCTGATTAATAGCCACTCCTGCATTGTAGGCCGCCAGGGCCATGCCCTCGCGTGCGTCCATATTGCCAGGCTCATCGCAGGCTAAGCGCAACCATCGAAAGACGCCCTGCACCGAAATACGACCCATTTCTGTGCGATTACCACGCTCCCACGTCGAGATGTACGCCTCAATACCGTGGGTGAGTGCATCAATGCCGGTTGCGGCAGTGATGGGCTTTGGTAGGCCCACCATTAAACACGCATCGAGAGCGACCGCTTTTGGATGGATCGCCTCACCGCCAATAATTTCTTTCTTGTGCGTCGTTTGATTGGTAATTACAGCGCCCATAGTGGCTTCGCTACCCGTGCCAGAGGTGGTGGGTATTACAAACAGTGGCGCGGCTTCGTCAGGTGAATTCCCCATGCCTGGCCACTTCGTCATATCGCCATCGCTGTACTTTCTCAAGGCAATGACCTTGGCGCAGTCAATCGATGAGCCACCTCCTACCGCAACAATGGCAGTTGCGCCTGACTCGCGCAGTATTCGTGCACCGGCTTCGACATGCGCATAAGTAGGGTCGGGATCGACTTGGTCGTACCACGTCAGCGTCACACCGTCGCGATTGAGTCCGGCGACAGCCTCATCAGCAAGCCCCAAGTCGCGAAGTGCTTTATCGGTGACCACAAGCACCGACGTATGTCCTAACTCCACAATTCGGTCGCACAACCGCGCGCAACTCGCCTTGCCAACGAACGCCATGTATTGCCCTTTGGCTTTACCCGCAATGACTTTCGCCATAGCAAAGAAAAGGCGATTTTTCAGCTTTCGAAGAAACATTGGTTTAGCCATATTTACCTCTGACATTGTGCTCATCCGCAGTTACGTGCGCGATGCGTTTGATGTTATGTTTTTTTAACAGTAACTCTAAGGACGATTCAGCGCTACCATGTCATATCACTATGTTCACATCGAAGACCCCCAAACACTGACCCTTCAAGAAGGCGATGACTTAAGTTGCGCGGCCGACGAGGTCGTTATTGATGTTTCATTTGCAGGCATTAACCGCGCTGACGTCCTCCAACGCATGGGTTTTTATCCACCGCCACCAGACGCGAGCCCAGTCATGGGACTCGAGGTTTCCGGTGTTATTCGGCAAGCAGGCGCCGACAGTGGTTTTACTCGTGGAGAATCTGTCTGTGCCTTGGTGCACGGCGGGGGCTACGCCACGCAGACGATTGCAAAAGCGGCCTGCACACTGCGCATACCGCCGGGCATTGATATGAAGATGGCGGCTTGCCTGCCCGAGGCGTTTCTAACCGTCTGGTACAACGTGATTGTCCGTGCCGGCCTCAAGACTGGGGAAACGCTACTGGTTCACGGCGGTGTCAGCGGGATCGGAAACATCGCCGTTCAGCTCGCCAAGTCAATGGACTGTCGCGTGATTGCGACGGCGGGGTCGCCAGAAAAATGCCAGTTACTTGACTCTATCGGCGCCGATATCAGCTTGAACTACAAAGAGACTGCGCTTGCAGCGCAATGTGAGGCACACGGCGTCATGGGCGCGGTCGATGTTGTTCTAGACATGGTGGGCGGCGACTTCGAACAATTTAATCTCGAGTGCCTCGCCGTCGATGGAAGAATCGCCTGCATTGGTCTCATGCGCGGCGGTCAGGCAACCATTGACCTCACGCAACTGCTCATGAAACGTGCAACTCTGAGCGGCAGCACGCTCAGACGCTTAACCCCGCAAGAAAAGGCGCGCTGTTTTAGCGAAGTCAATGAGCAGATGATGCCTTTGGTGGCGACGGGACGCATGACCCCGCTTATGGACAAAACGTTCGCATTAAACGAGGCATTGGCGGCACAGGACTACATGGCATCGGGTACGCATGCCGGCAAGCTTCTCCTTCGATGCAACTAAGCGGTTGCGCCAGATGAGCGCTCCCTGAGCAAACAAAAGATTAATCCCGATACGGCCCCCGTCGCCGAGTGCGCGAGTAATCCTGCGGTGGTGCGGCCAGAAGCCACCAGGACACCACTTTGTCCCAGAGCAGTGTCGAACGCGAGATAAACCGCCATCAACGAGAGGGCCCCCACTGCGGTATAAAGCCCACGCAATGTCAAAAGCGGATACTGACCCGATCGAACCAGACGCAGTAACAATAGGAAAGCGGCACTTTGAACCACCAGATAAATCGGCAAGTACAGTGTGGCCAAGCCCATCCATTCGGTCACTATCATGTCAAAGCGATCTTTCAGCGACACCTCAATACCAAACCCCACCAGTGTCGCCGCGCTCACCGAGGTGTTAATTAAAATGCTGAGTGTGTATCCCACCAGCACAGCGATAAGAAGGTTTGCAATCAACCTCATGGCGTCATCCAGTTCATAGCTCTACAGAGAATGTGATGTTGCGCTATAGTCACTCGACAATCCAGTTTAGGAACACTTGCTATGCTTACTAATAGCCTTCGCAGCGCCGCAATGGCTGCGATTATCGCGACACTCAGCCCGTTTTCACTGGCAAGCTTACAGACACAAACCATCGCAGAAGGCCTCGACACCCCTTGGTCTATCGCTGAATTGCCCGACGATCAGGGCTTTCTCATTACCGAACGTCCAGGCGGGCTTAAGCACCTCTCAGTCACTGGCGAAATGACGGACGTCGACGGCGTACCCAGCGTTTATGCCGAACGCCAAGGGGGTCTCTTCGACGTCGTACTGCACCCAAACTTTTTAGACAACCAAACTATTTTTCTCGCCTATGCAGCAGGCTCTGAAGAAAGCAATCGCACAACCGTTGCGCGCGCTGTGATCGCAGGCGGCTCGCTTAAAGACCTGTCAGTGATCTTTGAGGTCACGCCCAATAAGCGTGGTGGCGGGCACTTTGGCGGACGCATGGCGTTCTTGTCAGATGGTACGCTTTTATTGAGTGTCGGCGAGGGCTACACCTTGCGCGAAGACGCACAGAAAACGACGAGTCAACTGGGTAAGTTGCTCCGCATGACCGAATATGGAGAAGCGCCGTCAGACAATCCGTTCAAAGACGCACCTTTCGTCTACAGCTACGG
>DGPO01000050.1:8575-8727 GCA_002390485.1 Halieaceae bacterium UBA4438
GGAGCCATTATTTCGCCGTTTACTGAAGCTCCCGGTATGGAACAGCCGGTCACTTACTGGGTACCCAGCATTGCGACATCTGGGTTGGCACTTTATACCAGCGACGCTATACCAAGCTTGACCGGAAAGTTATTGGTCGGTGGATTGAAGTC
>DGPO01000050.1:8747-11781 GCA_002390485.1 Halieaceae bacterium UBA4438
AAAAGTATTGTTGCGGTTGACGTATCCAGCGCCACCCCAGTATTGAGCGAACCCTTCCCTAATATCGAGGTACGTGTTCGCGACGTGAGAGCACTGCGCGACGGATCCGTAGCCGTGATTAATGAAGAAGGCGGGACCGTTATTCGCATCAGCCCCGCTGCTGAGGAGTAACGCGTCGGCTACACCGCCGTTACGGGCGCGAGTTTGCGCTCTCTTTCGTTCACTTCGAGGCGCCCTGTGGTCGCCCAGCGCCTGCGAATACCGGGTGATGGCGACAGGTAAAAAAGGTCTCCGTTGAGTCCTGTCAGTGTCAGCGGTACGCCATTGGCTCGGGCGATTGCGGCATTGGCTTGCATATGGTGCTGCTCCCCGTGAACGGGGATACTGAGCTTCGGCTTTAACGCTCGGTATAAGTCTGCCAACTCATCCTCGCATGGGTGGCCTGACGCATGAAGCGTGGAGGCAGCCTCGTCAGCATGAACGACAGCCACACCGCGGTCTTTGAGTCCCTCAATCAAGCGATGCACGTTTTCTTCATTTCCAGGAATAGTCTTGGATGAAAAGATGACCGTATCGCCCTCGCCCAGCGACAGGTGTGGATGGGTGTCCATCATGAGTCGATGAAGTGCCGCGCCGACCTCACCTTGGGTTCCAGTCGCAACCGCCAGCACCTCATTTTCGGGCAAATAGCCCAGGTGCTCAGCGTCTATAATCGGCACTTTTGGCTCAAATACGCCCGTATTCTTTGCCGAGCGAACCATAATATCCAGTGATCTTCCGAGTAAACCTACACGCCGGTCCGATACAAAAGCTGCGCGAAAACAGCTCTGAACACGCGCCACGTTACTGGCAAAGCAGGCGATCACTACACGACCCTTGAGCGTCGAGACCAATTTTACAAGCGCGTCACCTACTTCGCCTTCCGTCGGTGAGCGTCCAGGCTTTGTGGCGTTGGTGGAGTCACAAATAACGGCATCTACACCACGCTCGGCAATAGAAGACCAGGCGTCTGGAGACCATGGGCTTCCTATCACCGGACGCGTATCGATTTTCCAGTCTGCCGTATGGAGCACTCGGCAGCCTTTTGTCTCCAGTAGTAATGCACACGTCTCAGGTGTTGAGTGCGTGATGGGTAGCCAGGTGACATCAAATTCGCCGATCGTATGCGTTTCGCCTGGAAGCACCTCTATGAGTGGCTCCGGCGATGGCGAACCTCGCCACGCCGATTTTTTACGAAGCACTGCCGCCGCAAACGGCGTGGCATACACCGGGCAGCGCAATGCTTGCCAAAGATAAGGTACAGCGCCGAAGTGATCTTCATGCGCGTGGGTGATGATCAACCCATCGAGTTTGTCACGCTGGTTCGCGATAAAACTTGGATCAGGCATCTGGATACTGGGACGGCCTCTATGATCGCCCATTGCCTGTTCAAAGGTGATACCACAGTCCACCATGAGCCAACGGTTATTGGATGAAAATAGATTCAAATTCATCCCAATCTCACCGCACCCTCCCAACGGTAAGAACGACACGGCGTTACTCTGACTGCTCAACGGTCCGACCCGCAGTTGTAAGACGCTACCATCGGTAGCCCACGCGAAGATTATAAGACTGATCAACCGACTCTTTACCCGCCGCAGCGGCACCATCGTAGTCCAGTCTAAATTCTGCAGCGGCTTCCAAGCCGAAGAAAAACGGGAAACCGAAGCCAACTGTAGTGTCCAGAATAAGGCTGTTATCGTCGCTAACGTTTAAAATACCCACGTGGGTCAAATAGATTTTTGAATCACCGCCTAAAATTTCACTTTCCCCGGTGATGTTCCAGTTTGCAGCGAGGTACTCCGTGTCGTCGGCATCAAAAAAGTCCGTGTCGACCCAGACAAAACCGAGTTCACTATCGAGCTTTCCCCACGCACCATCAAACAACTTGCGTCCGTAATAAGGCCCCAGGTAACTGCGTAAGCGAATATCAGTGAATTTATCCGCCTCAACCGAGGCATTGACTCCGAGGTAATGGTTTGACCAATCTTCAAGGTAATAGTCGTACTTGGTGACCACCTGCCAATTGTCCGCGGACGTCTCACGAGACCGCGTTACATTGTCAGATGCTTCGGCGTCGCTTGATACGACCACGCTCGCTTGGTCCTGCTCGATGCTTGCGCGCAACGTGAAACGGTCGCGAGTACTGTCGAACTGCGTGTTAATGGCTACGTCCAATTGGTCAGAGTCGGTATTACCGCGGGCCACAGTGAATGCCGCTGAGGCCAGGCCCTCCCAGGCGTAGCCCTGACCCATTTCCCAAGGCTCCGGGTTCAACTTATCGATGTCTGTAAGCTTAATCACCTCGCCATCGGACAATGCCAAAATTCCACCAGTCACAATGAGCGGAGCGGCCTCAACACGGCGACCGTCTTTCAGAAGCAGTGATGACAAAGATCGATCATCTGGCGATGCTTCAATGTCTCTGACAAGCGTCGCGTCGATCTTCAGCTCACTGCTAAAACTCGTATCGAGCGTCAGTTGATCAACTCGGTAATCGACGATATTTGCAAAAATCACCGAACCGTCGTGCAGAATCACACGCGCATTGGTGATCGCACTCGCCTCGACAGAAAACAAGAGCGTCACTAGGAAACAAAAAGAGAATTTCACTGATAGCGACCAATCAGCAGATTGATCGAGGTATCGCGGTACAATAGTCATGAAATGAGTCTGCATTGGATTCATCGATAAGCCGAGACACGCAAGACGCTGACCATCAACGTGGAGGACTCAACATGCCGGAAAGTCGTAAGGATACCAGTTGCGATCTATTTGTCATCGGTGCCGGTTCGGGTGGCGTCCGAGCTTCCCGAGTCGCTGCGAGTTTAGGCGCAAAAGTCTTTGTGGCAGAGGACCTCTACCTCGGTGGAACCTGCGTCAACGTGGGCTGTGTCCCTAAGAAGCTCTACGTTTACGGCAGTGAATTTGGCAAAGCGTTCCAAGACGCCTCGGGGTTTGGGTGGCGCGTGACTGACGCCACGTTTGATTGGCC
>DGPO01000014.1 GCA_002390485.1 Halieaceae bacterium UBA4438
CCGATCAGTCGCGAACTTCTGCATCAAGTTCATGAAGCCAATGTCGAACTGACCGACGCCAACGCGTCCATTCAATTGAGAAATCACCTCGCCCTGGCAGATCGCTACGATGTCGATGACCTGTTTGGCGCGCAACTTGAAACAGAAGCGCTGATGCGGCGTTGGGGCGCGTTTTGGCAACACGGCCCCTGTGATCTATTGCTCTCACCGGTCACACCCATTACCTGTCCTGAAGTGACCGCGTCCTACCGCATGGACTCAGATCTGGATTTTGACAGCTGGTTTGCAGCGCTGTTTGATGCTGCGTGTTTTACCATCCCGGCCAATCACATGGGCCTTCCTGCGCTATCAATACCCGCGGGCCTGGACCGCAATGGCTGTCCGATTGGAATGCAGTTGATGGCGCCATGGCGACACGAGCACGACCTCCTCCACCTTGGATTTCAGATCGAGCAATCGCATCCGGAACTCTTCAACCTCAAACCTCGTCACGGCTTACACCGCTAATCAATGAACACAAACCATACTCTCGCTCATCGCGATCGAAGCCGACAGCTCGTTGGCTATTGGGTGCTCGCTGTCTTGGGAGCCATGCCCTTTGCCGTACAGCCTTTTTTCCTGGGGGTCATGAGCGCTGAATTCAGTCTCAGTCCCGACGAGCTAGGTTACATCGCCTCAGCCGACGTATTGGGCATTGTGTTGGCGAGCTTTACGGGTTTCTGGTGGCTTAAACGCTTCTCTTTCAAACGACTCATTGGCCTCTCTTGCACAGTAATGGTGGTAGGTTACGCAGCGCTTGCGGTGACCGAGAGCTTTCAGCAAGTGTTTATCCTGAGGGTCGTTGCCGGCGTATTTGGACACGGTATTGCGTTTTCGTTAGGGACCGCCCTTCTGTGCCGAACCGAACGCCCCGACCGTGCCATCGCCATCAGCGTCGTCACCCAAATCGGTTTTAGTGCGATTCTCCTACTCACACTACCGCAGCTACTCGATCTTATGGGGGTAGAGAACATATACCTGTTGCTGGGTCTAGTAGTCCTGCTTGGCGTGCCATTCGTCACACACGTCAGCGCAGCAGCACCCACTACCGCGCCAGCCGCAAAATCTGCAGGATCCTCAAAGCGCATCGCACTTCTACTGTTGGCACTTGTTTGCTACCAAATAGGCCTCTCGTCAATCTGGGCTTTTATCGAATCGTTAAGCGGTGAAAGAGGCTTCTCGCTGTCGCAAACCGGCATCATGCTCGCCGTTATCTTGCCATTGAGCATGTTGGGCTCTGTTTTAGCCGGAGTGCTCGATCTGCGTTTTGGCCGCGTCCTACCCGTTGTCTTGGCCACCGCTGTCGCAAGCATTGGTTTAGTTGTCTTAATTAATACGCAACAGACCCAACTCTTCGCACTCGCGTTTCTCGTGCATCAACTCGCTTGGAACTACGGTATCGCGTACGTCTACGGCGCCTTGGCTGAGGCCAGTGGCGATAGCGGTGCAGAAGTCCTTGCACCGGGCAGTCAGTCACTGGGAACTGCACTGGGGCCGATCCTCGCCGGCCTCACCGCCGCTCAGTTTTCTTTGGCATCAGTGGTTTGGATTTCGCTGAGTG
The DNA here is from genome assembly GCA_002390485.1 of Halieaceae bacterium UBA4438. Lineage (GTDB taxonomy): Bacteria > Pseudomonadota > Gammaproteobacteria > Pseudomonadales > Halieaceae > Luminiphilus. The sequence continues at coordinate 1,601 of DGPO01000014.1, forward strand.
GAATGACGTTGTGCGCCATCATTCTAATTTTAATGCAAGGGACCTATCGCGCGCGTAACTGAGCAAACGCGTAAGGACGCTCCTCGGGCACTTGCTGAATTTCGATCACATTACCAAACGGGTCTCGCCCATAGGTCATCAGATACCCGTCGCCTGCATCAATCGGATCCGAGTGCCATTGGATTCCATGAGCCTTGAGTGCAACAAAGGCCTCGTGAACATTCTCGACTTCAAAAGACAAGTGCGTCATTCCAAAATCATTCATCCGCCGCTCAATCTCCCGAGGTGTGGGGCTGTGAAACTCAAAGAGCTCAATAAAAAGATTACCGGCATGCAACATGGCCACCGTTACGTCGGTCTGCGAGAGACGCGTCACCCGATCGCCCTCTTCGCTGTGCCCTAGATGTTCGTGATCAACCAGCTCGAAACCAAATGCTGCTTGGTAGAAGTGAATCGCCTTGTCTAGGTCTGGGACTGACAGTGCAACATGGTGCAGACCTTTTATCTTTACTGGCGCAGGCAATGACATCGGCGCTCTCCTTTGGACAATTTGATTATTCGATTATGTCACGCGCAAAGACATCATCCACGGTTTCATGGTGCTTAATAAGCCGCACCTTCCCTTGGTCAATCATCACCGACCCGGGTCTCGGCAATGCATTAAAGTTCGCCGCCATAGGCTCGATATAAGCCCCCGTTGGATAAATAGCCAGCACGTCACCGATATCAAGTTCGGGTAGTGCCGTATCCAAGGACAGCATCTCCGCGTTGCAGGTCAAACCCACGACGTCGTAATGGGTCGTTGCATCAGCAGCGCGTTTACTCACACAACGAAAGTGCAACGGACACTCATCCGGAACGCCGTGGAGATCCAGAAAAACCTCCGAGGTGTCCACTTCAGCCCAACGCTGTTCAGTGCCTGAACGCTCATTTTTTAAATTTCTAACCGTGGTGAGGTGAACACCCGTGTCACTGTGCAGTCCACGCCCTGGCTCGATCTCCAGTGTCCAATCAGACCAGTTGTATTTGGAGTCACTCAGTCCCTCGCGCAAACTCTGGCAAATCGCCGTTGCAAATTCTGGCAGCGACGGCGTTTGGCCACTTCGATTGACGACGTCAAGATCGGCATCAAGTGCGCTGGCAAATCCACCACCAATGTTAACAACCGGACTTTCGACATCGCCGAGCAAGGGCTCCAAGGTCAAAAGTTTTTTGGCGATGGCGCTGACCCAACCCTGCCAAACCGCGAGGTCTTTACTGTGTCGCCCCATGTGAGAATGAAATCCGACCAGTTGAATCGCATCGAGTGTTGACCACAAAGCCGCAATATCATCTAACTCGCTATTGGGGATACCGTATTTAATGCGCTGAGTCAGATCCGCTATGCGTAAGTCAGGTGCGAAATCTGAAGTGGCCTGTACGTCAGCTAGGTCTGGTTTCAGCCTGAGCATGACGCGGGCGACCGTCGACATGTCCTTCGCAATGCGATTGACAAGAGACGCCTCCCTTGGACTGTCAATGACAATGCGCGCGCCTAAACCGACGGCCTTTCGAATAATTTCTTGATCTTTAATGGATCCGTTCACAGAGATCCGCGATGGAGGCACGCCAGCGCGCAGAGCGCCTTCGAGCTCGCCCGGACCAAAGACATCACAACCACAGTCCAACTGCGTTAACAGCGCTCGAACACCGATAATGGGGCAGGCTTTGAGCGAGGGCATAAGCTCAAAGTGAGGCCACTCAGACCCGAAGGCGGTGACGAACTCATCAACCCGTGCGCGAAGGGCGTCTCCAGAGAACACGAAAAGGGGCGTCCCAAATTCTCGCGCTACCTGTGTAAGGGACACACCGCCAAGACTCGCCTCTCGCTCTACTTCGTGTAAAAGCACTGACTGCATCCTATCTGCCTTATGAATCTTTTAAGATTCAGGTACTGAACTAAAGAAAATGATTCGACCCACGCTCGGTGAATTATTGATCTGAACTGCAGACAAGCTTTGCATTGACCTCACCCACCACCGCAAGATTCATTTTTGCGCGCCCCTCCATTGCACCCTGCACCTCACAAGCCTGAAGCGTATCTTGAACAATAGTCTTCACCACTTCAGCAAACTGATTCGTATTGAGGTCTGTGAGCTGGGCTGGAACCGCGGCCTCAGACGCTTCGATTGTGGCCTCTGTATACTGCGTCGACCAAGACGAGATCCACCACCGCTGATCTCTAAAAAATAACGAAATACTGTTAACGCCACGGTCAAGGACCTCTCCCTGAGGTTTAGACCGCACCTCGAAGTTGCTCCAGACGTGCGCAATATTTTCAGTGCGCTCCACCCGTCGACCCGTCTCAAACTCAAAAAATGGCGCTTCATAAGGTGACACAATCATCGCCTGTTCGGTGGCAAGGTCGTGACGATGAAAAGACCCATCAAGAAAAAACTTAGTGATCAATGCGCCCTCAGCATGAATCGACGCGTCACGTTGCGCGTCATAAACATGTCCTTGGGGACCCGAGATCACGGCGTAATAGGCGTCGATAATTGCGTCGATATTCGAGGTATCGTCCGCCATACTCGGCATCGCAAAAAACAGACTCAGTAGTATTATTCGTCTCACAGGCACCTTCCTCCAAGCATCCACTCATCATATGACGCTGCCCCATAAGAACACACATTATCGACAGTTCACGAAACCGTGCTCCAAAAAATCAAATTTCCTTATCCGCACAATAGTCCGCATAGTTG
>DGPO01000034.1 GCA_002390485.1 Halieaceae bacterium UBA4438
GCGCAGGTTAGGTTGCATGAGTTAAATCGTGTCGACGGTGAGTCTGTTGATTTGGAGGCGCTGAAGACCGCCGACCTCGTCAGAGACGACGTTCTGCGCGCTCGCGTTTTCTTGTCGGGTACGATCGACAAGGCAGTGCACGTTAAAGGCTTAAAGGTGACCAAAGGGGCTCGCGAGGCGATTGAAGCCGCTGGCGGGAGCGTCGAGGCTTAATCATGGCGAACGGTATGCCATCAGCGAACAACACGGGCATGGGCGAACTGTTTCGCCGGCTGCGTTTTGTTTTAATTGCCCTTGTGATCTACCGGATCGGAACGCATATTCCGGTTCCCGGTATTGATCCGGCGCAGCTCTCTGCGTTGTTTGATCAAAACCAAGGGACAATTCTCGGGCTTGCCAACGTATTCTCGGGCGGCGCACTTGAGCGCATGAGTATTCTTGCGCTGGGAATTCTGCCCTATATTTCAGCGTCAATTATCATGCAGTTGATGACGGCAGTGACGCCAGAGCTAGACGCGATCAAGAAGGAAGGCGAGTCCGGGCGAAAGAAAATTAGTCAATGGACGCGTTACTTAACGGTGGCGCTGGCCTTGGTTCAGGGTACGGGTATGACCGTGGGTCTTGCGAACCAAGGGTTGACCTACGACGCAAGCATAGGCTTTTACGTCATCGCCATTACCTCCTTGGTGACCGGTGCCGTCTTTATGATGTGGCTGGGTGAGCAGATTACAGAAAAGGGTATCGGTAACGGTATTTCGTTACTGATCTTTGCCGGAATCGTTGCCGGACTCCCGCAGGCGATTGGTCAATCCTTAGAGCAAGCGCGTCAGGGAGAATTGAATATTCTCATCTTGTTGGGTGTGCTCGCGCTTGCGATCATCGTGATCGCGTTGGTTGTGTTCATTGAGCGCGGTCAGCGCCGCATCACGGTCAACTACGCCAAGCGTCAGCAGGGCCGTCAAATGTATCAGGCGCCAGCGTCGCACTTGCCACTTAAAGTGAATATGGCGGGCGTTATTCCTGCGATTTTTGCAAGTTCCATATTGCTCTTCCCAGCCTCGGTCGCTCAATGGTTCGGCAGCTCCGACAATTCCGATTGGTTGCAAGATCTGGCGGTCGCTATTGGTCCGGGTCAGCCACTGAATATCATGCTGTTCACAGGCTTTATCGTCTTTTTCTGCTTCTTTTATACGGCGTTAATGTTTAACCCCAGCGAAGTGGCGGACAATCTTAAGCGCTCAGGCGCGTTTGTACCCGGCATTCGTCCAGGCCAGCAGACAGCAAACTACATCGACGGTGTGCTCACGCGCCTCACTATTTTCGGATCTGCCTATATTGCGCTGGTCTGTCTATTACCCCAGTTCTTAGTTGTGATGTTTAACGTCCCATTTTATCTGGGTGGAACATCAATGCTGATTGTTGTGGTGGTGGTCATGGATTTCATGGCGCAAGTGCAGAGCCACTTAATGTCTCACCAGTACGACGGTGTGATGAAGAAAGCAAACCTAAGCAGCATCGGCACAGCCGGCCGACTGCGCTAGGTCTTGGGAGAGAGAAATGAAAGTTCGAGCTTCGGTAAAGAAAATTTGTCGCAACTGTAAAGTCGTCCGTCGCAACCGCGTGGTCCGTGTGATCTGTTCCAGCGACCCACGTCACAAGCAGCGTCAGGGCTAATTTCGAAGTGAAAATTCGGGCTTCGATGTAATCGGGGCCAAAAGATGCGGTGTAAAGCCGCTCAATAATGGAGATTGGTAATGGCACGTATTGCCGGTGTAAACATCCCTGATAACAAACATGCAGTGATCTCACTGACGTACATATTTGGTGTCGGTCGCACGCAAGCGAAGCGTCTGTGTGCAGAAACAAATATTCCAGAGAGCACCAAGATTGGTGAACTTTCTGAGGCAGAGCTCGATCAGTTGCGCGGGCTGGTGTCCGACATGAACGTCGAGGGTGATCTGCGACGTGAGGTGTCAATGAACATTAAGCGATTGCTTGACCTCGGGTGCAACCGCGGTCTGCGTCACCGAAAGAGCTTGCCTCTGCGAGGGCAGCGAACGAAGACGAACGCGCGGACACGAAAGGGTCCTCGAAAGCCGATTCGTCGGTAATTAGTGGAGTGGTCCAACCACTCCTCTCACGTGTAGCTACATCCTAATTTGTAGCGTTGATATAGAGACAGGAAGAGAAATGGCAAAGCAAGCCAAGAAAACAACAAAACGGAAGATTACTAAGCAGGTGGTCGATGGCGTGGCGCATGTTCACGCGTCATTTAACAACACCATCGTGACTATTACTGACCGCCAGGGTAATACCCTGAGCTGGGCGACGGCAGGGGGCTCTGGCTTCCGAGGCTCTCGCAAGTCGACGCCTTTTGCTGCGCAGGTAGCTGCTGAACGCGCGGGAGAGGCGGCCAAAGAATACGGTCTTAAGAACCTCGACGTTCAAGTGAAGGGCCCAGGGCCCGGCCGTGAGTCAGCGGTTCGTGCACTGAACGGCTGTGGTTACAAGATTACCAACATTACTGACGTGACACCGATCCCACATAACGGTTGTCGCCCACCAAAGAAGCGTCGCGTTTAATAACGCCGTCTGAGGAAGAGATAAATGGCTCGATATATTGGACCTAAATGTAAGCTTTCGCGTCGCGAAGGCACCGATCTTCAACTCAAGAGTGGCGTTCGTGCACTCGAGAGTAAATGCAAAGCGGAAACGGCACCCGGCCAGCACGGTGCGCGGCGTGGTCGCTTGTCAGATTACGGCGTTCAGTTGCGTGAGAAGCAGAAGGTGCGTCGTATATACGGTGTGTTAGAGAAGCAGTTCCGTAATTATTACAAAGAGGCGGCACGCCTTAAGGGCGCGACGGGCGAAAACCTGCTGCAGCTGTTAGAGAGCCGTTTGGACAACGTCGTCTATCGTATGGGCTTTGGCTCGACGCGCTCAGAAGCACGTCAGCTTGTCTCCCACAAAGGGATTCTGATTAACGGCCGCGTCGTCAATATTCCGTCGTATCAGGTCGCACCGGGTGATGTTGTATCGGTTCGTGAGAAGGCGAAGAAGCAGCTTCGGATTCAGTCGGCCATGGGGCTTGCAGAGCAGCGTCCAGATCCAGTGTGGATTGAGCTGAACACCGAGAAGCTTGAGGGAACGTTTAAGACGAAGCCTGAACGTCAAGATCTTCCAAGCGAAATTAATGAGAACCTGATTGTCGAACTGTACTCCAAGTAAGGTATCAGTGCGTATAGCGGTTAAACCGAATTCTTGAACGGGAAACATTATGCAAAATTCAGTTAACGAGTTTCTTACTCCACGGGTCATTAAGGTAGACGAGAAATCCACTACCCGCGCGCTCGTGACACTTGAGCCACTTGAGCGTGGTTTTGGGCACACATTGGGTAACGCCTTGCGGCGCATCCTGTTGTCCTCAATGCCGGGTTGTGCCGTCACTGAGGTCGAGATCGATGGTGTGTTGCACGAATATTCTACAATCGAAGGCGTTCAAGAGGATGTCATTGAGATTTTGCTCAATCTGAAGGGCGTTTCGCTCGTCATGAATGGTAAAGACGAAGCGGAGCTGACGCTGAGTGCGTCGGGTGCGGGCGTCGTCACTGCTGGTGATATCCAGACGGACCATGACATTGAGATCTGCAACCCCGAGCACGTCATTTGTACGATGACGGGCGACCATCCCCTGATGATCCGCGTTGTGGCGTTGCGTGGTCGTGGATACTCACCCGCTGACTCACGAATGGACAGCGATGACGAGACGCGATCGATTGGGCGTTTGCAGTTAGACGCGTCATTTTCACCGGTTCGTCGAGTGAGCTATGTCGTTGATTCTGCGCGGGTTGAGCAGCGCACTGACCTCGATAAGCTTGTTATTGATCTGGAGACGAACGGAACGATCGATCCTGAAGAAGCGATTCGTCGTGCTGCAACGATCTTGCAACAGCAGTTGGCGGTGTTCGTTGACCTGGAAGGTCAGACGCAGGCGGCAGCAGCCGAAGCGGCTGACGAAGTCGACCCGATTTTATTGCGTCCAGTTGATGATCTTGAGCTGACAGTGCGGTCTGCAAACTGCCTGAAAGCGGAGAACATCTACTACATCGGCGACTTGGTTCAGCGCACGGAAGTCGAACTACTGAAGACACCTAACTTGGGCAAGAAGTCGTTGACTGAGATCAAAGACGTGCTTGCTTCACGTGGCTTGTCATTGGGTATGCGCCTTGAGAATTGGCCGCCAGCGAGCTTAAAAGACGACGAGCGTCTTCTAAGCGTTTAATAATTTTAGTCTATTACAGATGACTTAGTACTCGCCTCAGGGTGAGTCAGACAGTAAAAGGGAATCGTCATGCGCCATCGTCATAGTGGTCGACAACTTAACCGGAATAGCTCGCACAGAAAGGCGATGTTCCGAAACATGACAGTGTCATTGGTCGAGCACGAGCTCATCAAAACCACTGTTGCCAAGGCAAAAGAACTGCGTGGGTATGCTGAGCCGCTGATTACGCTGGCAAAAAGCGACAGTGTGGCGAATCGACGGTTGGCTTTCGACCGCACGCGTTCAAAGGCTGCCGTGGGTAAGCTGTTTTCGGAGCTGGGACCAAGGTATCAAGAGCGACCAGGAGGCTACATTCGGATCCTCAAGTGCGGTTACCGCACAGGTGACAAGGCGCCAATGGCGTATGTAGAGCTTGTTGATCGTCCAGCGCCTGAGGTTCACGACGACATTGATGCGCTTGACGGCGAATAAGCGTTCAAGTCTACGTCAATGAAAAGCCGCGATTAATCGCGGTTTTTTTTTGACTACTCGAAAAGGGAAGCAAACTCTTGTGAGCCCTGAGTATTGCGCAAGACACGGATAGCGCGTTTCTCAAGGGCTTGGACCAGCGTGAACTCATTGGTGAGTGCACCAATGAGTGTCGCTCGGTCGGTTGACCATTCGCTCATCACAGTGCGTTCATCGTCTGGCCAAGTCACTCTCAAGATATTATTGATAATCCGCAGGTCATAAACCTGACTGTTGTCCAGCGTTAAGCGAACGGTCATGTCCACATCGTCAGCTTTTTCGGCGACTAGGCGACTTCGTAGTCGAGCTAAGAGTGCCGCATCGCCTAATTTTGTCAGAGACACTGAAATCGGCCCGCGAAGCATAAGATCAAAGTCGATATTGCCGCTTTCCTCGGCCACCAGACCCAATAAGTAGTTGCGCTGATTCGTGCTGGTTGTGACTTGCGCGAACCGTATGGATGCTTGCTGCCTAACCTGACGCGCCTCAGTGTCATCCGGATTTGTGAGTAGTAAGTACGTCGCTAAACGCGCCGCCCACTGCGGGTCAGAAGTGACGTTGGTCGTTGCGAGCTCGATTACCGTATCCCTTCCTCCAAGTGCGGGAACGAGACGCGCGGCCTCGTCATAGGCGTTGTGGGACAGGTAGTCCATCCAGTCATCGATGAACCCTGATCGTTTCACAAACCGCTGCTGCATCATCCACTCCCAACGATGGTAATAAGGCTGCAGTTGGGGGTGTTTGGCCACCGCCGGGGGAAGCTCAATTGTATTCAGCAGATCGTCAACTGACCGATTAGACAGGTAGAACCGGTCGACTTGGTCGATCAGGAACTGAATTGTGTCGCGCGTCAGTACCATAAGCTCGCGTATGTCCGCCTGTTGGTCGAGGATACGGCTGTGACCCGGAATGATGGCCTGGGGATTAAGATCTATCGCCTTCTGAACCGATGCCATCATCTTGTTCGGATCGCGCCCCATTTCAAAGCGCGCGGTCTCCACCGCTGGAAAAACGCCATGAGGTGGTGCGTCGCCAACAAATAAAACTTCATCATCGGGCAGCCAGACCCATAGATGCTCGGCAACATCGCCCTCCGCAGGGAATATGTCCAAGGCCACGCCGTCGATTGTCAGCGACATTGCCTCTGATACTTCAATCGTGGGAGGGTAGCTCAGCGCGTCATTTGCCTCGAGCCTTGGACTGGGCCCGATGCCGTTGCCCACCGTACCGTCGAGTCCCTCGGCCAGGGGGATGCCCATTTGCATAAATGCGCGTCTGAATGTCGCCTTCTGGGTTACGTTCTCACTCATTGCCACGGTAGCTTGCCAATCCGTTGGACCATAGACAGGAATATCACTGTCCTGCTTACTCATAATCGACTGTATTCCCCCGTAGTGATCCATGTGCAAATGTGTGTAGATGACAGCAATGATTGGTTTTGTGGTGTGCTCCCTCAACAGTGCGACCGCATTCGCTGTGGGTGCTGGGAACCAACCCGCGTCGACGACGATAATGCCCGTGTCTCCCTCGATAAAGCCAAAGTTGGAGTAGCCCATGAACTCAGCACCGAAGACCCGCGTGCCGAGCTTCTGGAGCCCTGGCGCCAGCGTTTGCTGATGTGCGAGAACCTCAGGGTGGGCTCGTTGATCGGACGGGGCAGTAATCGGTTGAGCACTCGCTCCCTGATAAGCCGCCAGTAATGCGAGCAGTGCGAAGACCTTTTTCATGCTGAGACCTTTTTGTTTTTGTTTTGGTCGTGAGGGTGTTGTGCCCCAACGCCTACCGACTGACGTGTTTGGGGGCTCCTTGTTGAGCTTATCTTGCCAGTTACGAATTTTCATCCATTGTTACTAGTCCCATAAATGACCGCTTTTCAGGGGTTGTCAATTACTCGAAACTCCACTAGCTTAAAGGTAATAACCCGTTTTTATGCGTGTTATGAATAAATCTAATAAAACAGCCGTTAAAAGGCTCTAAACGCCCTAAATAATGATTAAAGGAGAGCGTATGAAGTTCCACGCCAATAAGCTCGCAGTCGCCGTCGCTGGCTGTGCACTGTCACTTTCTGGTTTCAGCCAAGCGCAGCAACTTGAAGAAGTGGTTGTAACCGCGGCAAAGGTCGAGGCCTCGATTCAAGATACCCCTATTGCAGTAACCGCATTTTCTCAACAAGCGCTCGATTCACAGCTCATTAACGATGCTTCTGCACTGCAGTTCTCGGTTCCCAACTTGAACCAGACAAAAGGAAACTTCACGGCGGGCGATATTCGAATCCGCGGTATCGGATCCGGTGCTGTGGGAACATTTGGTGACTCCGGAGTCGGCATCCACGTCAACGGCATCTATCAGGTTTCAACCCGAATTTTCGAGACACAGTTTTTAGACATGGAGCGTGTGGAAGTGCTGCGTGGGCCGCAGGGTACGCTCTACGGTCGTAACACCACTGGTGGTGTTATGAACCTCATTACGGCAAAAGCCGACCCTACCGAGTTTAGCGCAAGCGTAGACGCCACCATTGGCAACTACGGAGCGACACAAGGCCGATTCCACATCAACACACCGTTGAGTGACACCTTGGCGTTGCGAGTTGCGGGTATGTCGCTGGAGCGCGATGGTTTCACGACCAACGAGTTTACAGGCAATGACGTCGATGACCGCAGTCTATGGTCAGGCCGTCTCTCGCTGACGTGGGATGCAGGCGAAGACACGCAAGTGAACTTTATGTACAGCAGCTTTGAAGAAGACGACTCGCGCATGCGTTCGCAAAAGCAGGCCTGTAACACGGATCCAGCGGCCATCTTAGGATGTCTCCCTGGAAATCCGACTTACGGGGTTGCCAACCAAGGTGGTATTGGTGATTCACTGATGAACTCGATTAGCGGCATTAGTGATGGCTCACAACTGTTCCTAGGTCTGGCTGCGGCGCAATTGGGTATTAACCCCGGCAACGCCGCATTGCTGGGTAACACAGCATTGTTTGGCACCGGCTCCGCAGTATTTCAAGCGCCATTCTTGACGGATAACAACCCTGACGATCGTCGCACAGTGAACATGGATTTCGAACCGACCTACTTCTCGGAAGAGGAAATGTTCCAACTGCAGATCACACACGATGCAGGCGATCTGACGTACAGCTGGTCTACCGGTTACACCGAAACGGCGTACTCTTCGACCGAAGACTACGAGAAGGGTGTGACGACAGGTGATTGGCAGCCTGGATTAGATGCTCTAGTCGATCTTGGTAATGCACAAGCCCTGAGTCTCGCGCAGTACGCGGCGTATCAAGGTGCGGCAGCGGGATCCGGTGGCGCTTTGCCTGCTATTCCAGACAGTCTTTTGCCATTCATGGTGGATTATGCGGGACCAGGAAGCGCTATTTGGGCCGGCAACAGTGCTCTGTTGGGTGGCTATGGTTCGGGAATACCATTGCTCATGCCTGATGGCACCCTGGTTCAAACAGGAAAGCAATTCGGTGCTGACGAGTCCTACTCCAACAACGAGGGTTGGTCACACGAGTTTAGGGTTCAGTCAAACTATGACGGTAACCTGAACTTCATGGTCGGCGCATTCAATTTGGACTACGAAGGCCGTAACCGCTACGTGGTGAGAAATGCAGGCCTTGCATTGCCAGGTCAGATACTGCCCATTAACAGTGCCGTATTCCCGGCACCGTTTGGTGCGGCAAACGCACATGATGAGGTAAATCCTCACATG
>DGPO01000062.1 GCA_002390485.1 Halieaceae bacterium UBA4438
GCAATAGCTCTATCGCGCCCTTGGCTTCTGCCATGCGCTGATGAGCGCTGCTGCCTGAGGCGTCAACGGCAAAGATCATGACGCTGGATTTTCGCTGCTCGAAGCGTTTGACCCGAATGTCTTGAGGTTCAATGTATAGGCTTGCTTGCTGGCGATGGGACGTATCCCATCGTGCGCGAACGGCCTGGAAGGGCGCCGCCGCTCTGAGGGTCGCAGGTATGTCAATGCGGTGCCCGCGTTTGAGTTCTCCGCGTCTCACACCGATCGGTCTTCCACGGTGCTTGTCTTGTGCTATCTGTCCAGAATTGCCGGCCTTATTTTGCCGCATTCGGCTGCGCTCGGCACGCTTTAACAAGGTGGCTAATAGGTCTGTGGGGAGCTCAGCAATCGCAGATTGGACCGTCTCATCGGCCTCCTGATGCTCGCCTTGTTGCTGCGCGGAATCGGGCTGCTGACTTTCCTCGGGGAGGGGGGGAGTGTCTTCAGGTGGCTCAGGCTCCTCAGGCGGCGCTGGAATGTGCGTGGCCCGCGGGAGAAAGATGAGCCTAATAATCGGGTGAATAACCGCGTCGTCGGTTTCAGACGTTTCCAGCAGCAGAGTCAGCGCTTTGCATGCGATCACAGCGAATCGCAGCACTCGAATGGAGTGAATACCCATCGATGCCGCCAACTGAGTGAGGAGCAATAGGGTCGTGTCATCAAGCGCCACGGTGTCCATACGTTCTTGAGCGTGCTTGATATCGCCTTTGGAAAACAGGGGTTCATCCACGCAGCGGATGCTTATCTCATCAAGGTTTATGCTCAGTGACAGTCTTTCTAGGAGCGCCGCGGGGGGCGTTTCTTCGTCAATGCCTTCATCGAGCGCGATGACCGTGATCATCGCATCAGACGTTTGACTCAGACCATCGCGCGCCACCTTTACAGCGCCTGTATCCATTGCGGCACACCAATGGCCAGTAAACTCTTTTGGCAGGCGCTCCGCCATTGGCAAAACAATATGCCTGTTGTGGCACTCTGCGAAAACACCTTGCGCGAGCACTGGTTTTCCCAGGCGCATACTCTCGGTGATGTCCATACCACCGATGAGCCGCTCTGTCGGCGTGGCGCCCGGAACCCGTCGCGCGGATTGATCAATGCGCGAGTTGAGGTTTTCGAGCCAAAAGTCTCGGACGGGACCCGGTTGCGCGATGACTCTGACGCCGCCGCCGGTATGTCCGAGCACTGCAATAAGCGCTGCAGCTAAGTCAGCGTCGCGCCACAGACCTGCGCCGTTGGGCTCAGGAGAGTGAGGTTGCGATTGCGCGTTCGACACGAGCGTCGGCACTGGACTCGTCCATTGGGTCGCGCCGCAGGCGATGCCTGAGTACAAATAGCGCAACCTGTTTTAGATGTTGAAGGGTCGCTACATCTTGACCCTTCAGTGCCGCAAGCGCCCGTGCACTGCGGATCAGCGTCAGCTCTCCACGGAGCCCATCAGTACCGAGCTCGAGACACAAAGACGCGGCTTTTTCTAAAATTTCGGTAGGAATATCGACCGCATCAACCGCGGTGCGCGCGGTATCGATTTTTCGTCGAAGTGCGCCTTCTTTTCGCGAAAAGCGTTTACTGAAACCCTCGGGGTCATGATCAAACGCATCGCGGAGCTTAATAATTTCAACGCGTGTGGGAATGTCTCGGGGTGTTCTCACATCCAAAGACAAGCCGAACCGGTCGAGTAGCTGGGGGCGGAGCTCACCTTCTTCTGGATTGCCACTGCCGACTAAAACGAAGCGCGCGGGGTGTCGAACGCTCAAACCTTCTCGCTCAACGACATTGATCCCACTGGCGGCGACATCGAGTAAAGCATCTACAATATGATCTTCAAGCAGATTGACTTCATCAATGTATAAAAAGCCACGATTCGCGGCAGCGAGTAACCCCGGTTGAAACGCCTTCTCTCCGTTGTGGATGGCTTTTTCGATATCGAGCGCACCGAGGACCCGATCCTCTGTGGCGCCGAGAGGAAGGTCGACCACTGGGATCGCAATTTTATGGCTCTTTAAGGGGGTCGTTTTTTGACACTGGGCACACAGACTTTTACTGGGTGTCTGCGGATCACACTGGTAGGGACAATCTTTTACCGCTGCGATTTTGGGTAGCAGCTGAGCGAGCGCTCGAATAGTGGTTGATTTGCCCGTTCCGCGTTCACCAAAAACGAGTACGCCCCCAATGCTCGGATCTACCGCAGCAATCGACAAGGCAAGCTTCATGTCGTCTTGCCCAACGATCGCCGTAAAGGGATACGCTACGGTCATGATTTGTCCCCAAAAAAAAATAGGCCCAGTGCTTGTGAGCACGACAACACAGCGCTTGTGTGTTGGTTAAATGTCACTTTATTTAAACACATTATTTGTCAAATTTTATGTATTTTTTTTCGCATGGACAGGTCTAGACCTGCTTGGGTGCGTATAGAGTTCGACAGTGAAAGAGCAAGTAAGATGGCGCAACTTGAGCAAGCAATAGCCAGTGAGGGCGAGGTCGTTGAAGGTCAATGCGGCTATCCACTTTATTGGTATTTTGACACGCAGGCAGACGGTCGCCCCATTGTTTTTATACACAGCATTAATGCAGCGCCAAGTGCCATTGAACTAAAGCCGCTCTTTCAATATTTTAGACCTGCCCGCTCAGTATTTGCTCCGGATCTGCCGGGATTCGGTCGCTCCACTCGCGCTGTGGGTTCTTTTTCTGCGCCGGACTTTGCTCGCGAGATTGCCGCATTTGTTGCGCGAATATCGGATCGCGGTGAGCCCGACATTGTTGCCTTGTCGCTCGGATGTGAGTTCGTTGCACGCGCTGTCCTTGAATTTGGCATGAAGGTACGGAGTCTCACCTTCATATCGCCCAGTGGTTTTTCAGCCCGAACGCCACCCTCTCCCAAAGCGCAACAACGACTAAAGCGGTTGTTTAACTTTGCGGGCTTGGGACGCGGGGCTTATAAACTATTGCGGACAGAGCGCAGCATTCGTCATTTTTACGGTATGAATTTTTTGGGTCAGATCCCCGATGAGTTGGTGCGCTATGCGTTAAAAACAACGCGCCAGGGAGAGGCCCACCAGATGCCACTTCAGTTCTTGTCCATGGGTCTATTTACCCCCAACGCAGTGGACGCGCTTTACCGACGTCTGGATGTTCCGGTGCTGGTTCTTTTTGATGAAGACCCGAATGTGTCGTTTGAGCGTTTCGCAGAGTTTGAGGGTGATAGTCGTTGGCGGTTTCGTCGTATTCATCCCAGTATGGGTATGCCTCAGTGGGAGTGCCCAGAGCTGACGACTGAAACTATTGAGGAATTTTACGCCTCTCTTTAAGCAGTGTCTTATTCAGCCGTGTCTTTAACTATCTGTCTGGCAGCAAGCGTGCCTGACAAAGTAGCCATGGGGACACCGGGTCCCGGATGCACACTGCCGCCCGATAAATAAAGTCCCTTTACGCGACTTTTTGCCGACGGCCGGGTGAAGCTTGAAAACATGCCGTGCGACGCAGCCCCGTAAAGTGAGCCCCCACTGGCTGGGAATCGATGATGCCAATCATCGGGGGAACTCACCACGCAGTTTTGCTCTGAAAAAGTAATATTTGCACCACCGCGGTTTACGACGCTTAAGGCATGTTCTCTTTGTTCATCGAGCTTATTGCGAGTCCACGCCTTGTGGTCGCCATCGGCTGGCGCGTTGACGAGCAATAACAATCGTTCGGTACCTGCTTTGAGCGGTGCGCCATTAATGCGGTCCTGTGCGCACACGTAGACCGTGGGCTCATTGCAGATGCCGCGATTATCAAAAATCGTCGAAAATTCCTGCGCGTAGTTTTGCGCGAAAAAAACATTGTGGTGATCAAGTTCAAAGCCTGATGTCTCGGCGTTGATGCACCACGTAATCGCAGAAAGTCCACGTTGATGGCGGGGCCTGACAGGAACAGAGGTTGAAACGTCTGCGCCCAGCAGACCATCACTCAAGGCCGCAGTATCGCCATTGAACACAACAACGTCGGCAGAATGCGTTTCCCCGCTGGCCAGTGTGATGCCCGTTGCCCTGCCATTGACGCAGTCAATGCGCCGCACAGGGGAGTCGTAGTGGAATCGGCCACCGTGTTCCTGGGCAAGTTCTGCCATTGCGAGCGCGAGTGCTCGCATGCCGCCGTCGACACACCAGACACCGTCTCGCTCTACATGTGCAATTAACATCAGGGTTGAAGGCGTCAGTAAGGGCGAGGAGCCGACATAGGTGGCATATCGCCCATAGAGCTGCCGGAGTCGAGGGTCGCTGAAGTACTTGCCCAGTGCGCTCCAGAGTGACCGGTGAGGTGCCACGGACAATGCGTTAATGCCACCGTCGCGAATCAGTCGGTACCCCAGTGTTATGGGCGACGGTTGTGTGGTGCTCATGAAGTTGTCTTTTAAGAGTCCATGAATCAACGCTCCGTCACGGCAAAACCGGCGATAACCCGCTGCGTTTTCCTCATTGGCAAAGCGAGCGATGGCGTCTGCAGACTGGTCGGTATCGTGAAAGAGGTCTAAGTGACTGCCGTCCGTCCATGCATGCCGTGCCAGTCGTCGGCTTTCTGTCAGTTTCAGTCGATCGTCGAAATGAGCACCGCCCCGACGAAATAACTGATCGAAGACCCAGTGCATGGTAAATACGGTTGGTCCGCCATCAATGCTCGAATCACCCACCTGACGTTGATGCATCTTTCCGCCGGGCTCGTGCCGACTCTCAAAGACATCGACCTGCCAACCGGCACACGACAGCTCAACCGCTGTGGCCAGTCCGCCTGCGCCTGCGCCAACGATTATTGCTTTTTTCGACATCAGGTCGGTTGCACTGAACGAGAAGGGGACATGACGGCGCGTTGGTGGTAAATGATAAGCACCAGGCCGGTGACCAGCGGAATAGCCCACAAGCCCGGCGTGAGTGCGATTTCAGGTACGAACCGAACCGCACCAAAGGCGAAGAAGGCCGTGTAAACCGAAATCCCGGCCCCCACTAAAGACTTGATGTGCTCTTTAATGCGCGTTTTTGGTGAGGTGGGTTGCCGGTAAATAAACCATAGATTGGTTCCAACGGTCGCAAACCCGACTAAGGCAATGCCCATCATCATCGGTTGAGCGAGTTCAACGCCGCGGAGAAAACAGTTTGCAGATGTCGCGACGAGGACGAACTGCATGACTAAATTGTGCCAGGCGGCGTTTTTATGGTGGTCTCGTTTGTTTTTCATGCAGAGCCATCCGTGCCAGGCCAAATTAATCGTTAATGTGGCGAGGTAGAGCATCATCCAGCCAAAAATACCCGCAATCATTTGTGAGTTTGCGAAGAGTTCATGATTCGACAGGTGTGGGTGTGTCGCCACGGGGTCAGCCAAGGTCGTGATCGCTATTCCTGTTGCTACGAGACCGGTGGTCAACATGCTGATAACAAAAATAGTGCCTGCTTGGCGGTGCAGCCCGCCGCCTTTTTTGCCGGCGATAGGTATCCAGACAGAGATGAGGCCCACGGTTCCCGTGATGATATGAATGATCACCAGTGTTTCGAATATGCCATGGGTCGACAGGCTCATATCGGGTCTCCATACTGTGTAACGTCGATACTATTGGATAGTTTTCGTGGATGAAACACTTTACACACCACCAAAGCCCAACTCATTACCTGCAGTCATTGCGCTAATTCGTTCACTTTGGAAGGGTGACGGCAACTTGCTGGAGCTTTTGCCGGCTGAGGCGTACCACTTTGAGATAGGGCATTTGGGGCGTTCTAGGCGCGGTACTGTCTTGTTTAACAAGCCGTCTGCCGTGAAGGAAATTATGCGCGACCCGCAGGGCGTGTTTCCCAAAAGTGACCTAATGGTCGGGGCGCTCGACCCGCTTATTGGTGAAAGCATGTTCGTGACCGACGGACCGAAGTGGCGGCGACAGCGCGCGATGATTGATCCGGCGTTCAGCTTGATGCGGCTCAACGTGGCTTACGGGGCCATGTGCGCGGCAACTGATGATCATGTGGAGATGATCTCGCGACTTGCGGATACGCAATCCCCGTTTTCACTCGACCTCGCCATGAGCCACCTAACCGCCGACGTCATATGCAGGACCGTCTTCTCTACCCCCTTAGCCTCGGATATTGCCGAAGAAGTGTTTGATGATTTCACGCTGTTTGAGAAGTCAGTCGCGCAGGTCGATATCTTGGGGATGATTTTGAAGCCGGCGTGGTCAGAGACAAAGCAGGTGCCGGAGGTGCTCGAAGCGTGTCAGCGTATTCGGCATCATATTGGTGGGCTGATTGATACGCATCTGGACAGTCATGACGGTGAATTTAACGACATTGCATCGGCGGTGATTGAGGCAAAAGATAAAGACACGGGTCTGCCGTTTACTCGCGAGGAGTTGATCGATCAATTGGGTGTCTTTTTTCTCGCGGGACATGAAACCACCGCCAGCGCACTCACCTGGGTGTTTTACATCTTGGCGGAGCGACCTGAGTGGATGGTGCGATTGAGAGAAGAGCTTGATCCCGTCATGGTCGATGGCGCGCTGTCATTTGACGATACGAAAAAGTTGCCGCTGACGCGGGCTTTTTTCAAAGAGGTGTTGCGTTTATATCCACCGATTACCTTCGTGCCCAGAGTGGCGCTTGAAAAAGTGGAAATTGAGGGGAAGCGTCTGCCACGAGGGGCTTTGGTGATGATCGCTCCATGGACACTTCATCGACACAGTCAATATTGGGAGAACCCGCACGCCTTCATTCCGGAGCGTTTTTTACCAGAAAACGAAAAGTCATTAACGGCGGGTGCTTACATTCCCTTTGGGCAAGGTCCGCACCTGTGCGTGGGGGCTGGTTTCGCGCAAGTAGAAAGTCTATTGATCATGTCTGAGCTGATTACTAAATTCGACTTTGAGATGATGCCGGATCAGCAGGTTGTTCCCGCGGCACGACTGACTACCCGGCCAGCGGAGCAGGTCATGATGCGCGTGCGACACCGCAGCTAACGTCTGTTTGCTGGAGTGCGGCAGACAGCTTTTGGTCGAAAATTGCAACTTCACCGTGGCAGGCGTCTAAGTCTTCTTTACTCAGCAATGGAATGAAAATGTCCTCGTTCGTCGACATGACAACGCAAGGTAGCTCAATCGGTAGCGCCTCCAATTGCGCTGTCTCTATGTCATTCCGATGAAGCCACTCAATGTCCGTACGCACGTCACGGTAGGCGCGCCACGCGCGTTTTCCCAGGGGGTTGAGTCCGTGAGAGATGTCGCAGAGTGCACAACTGCGCGTTTGGGTTAGTTTGCCCAGGGCATAGGTGATCTCGCCCAGTACTGAGAAGTCTGCGTCGTAAATAGCGATGATGCGATGGTCCATGTCACCTTTACGCGCTTCTTAACGTGTCAGATCGAAGGTCGGGCCCGTCATGACTCCAGCCGGGTGCCCTAAATACGTAGCTCAGCTTGTCACGCCACGTCTTGGCGCGTCTAAAATCGCGCCACATCGCAGCGTATTCACCGAAGGAAACAGCGACCACGTTGTGCGTGTCGATGTTTTTTGTGAGTCCATAACGGACAGGCTCCTCACTCACCTCCTCTGAAAAGGTACCAAACAACCGGTCCCAAATGATGAGCGTCGCGCCGTGGTTACGATCCAGATAACGCACGTTGGACCCGTGGTGTACACGGTGGTGAGAGGGCGTGTTGAAGATAAACTCGATGGGCTTTGGAAACTTGTAGAACGCTTCTGTATGCAGCCAGTATTGGTAGATAAGGCTAACGCTCAGCATGGTGACGATCATTGCCGGGTGGAAGCCAAGAAGTGCCAGAGGAACCCAGAAGGGGTACTTGAGGACGCGTTCTCCGACACCCTGCCTGAGCGCCGTACCGAGATTGTAGTACTGCGAGTTGTGGTGCGAGACGTGTCCAGCCCAAAGCAGTCGCACTTCGTGATTGCCACGATGGAACGTGTAGTAGGTTAGATCGTCTAAAAAGAACAACAGCACCCACCAGTGAAGACTGGTATCGACAATACCCTTTAACGGCGATATTGAATAAGCGGCAAACATGAGCGAGATGCCGAGAAATTTCGGGATCAAATCGACGAAAACGGTGAGGAGCATGACACGCATACTTGTCCAAAAGTCGACACGCTCATAATGTTTTGTGTTGGCTTGGTAGGCCCACAGCAGCTCGATCGCAAGCGCACCGAAAAAGAAGGGCAACGCCATCATTACCCAGTCGTCTTGCATTACCGCTAGTACGTCGTTCATTTTTCGTGCTCCAAGCGTGCCTTGATTATTTTTTGGCTGAGGCGTTTGCGATTGGGCTGATTGTAGCCGAATATTTAGAGGTTGGTTTCCACCGATCCACAATTCTAAAAAGGAGAAGAGCGTGGCGGATTTATTAGCAATGTCAACGAACATCATCGATGGGCATGCCGCGCCCGGCGAGCTGGGGCCGCTTAATCGGATTAACCACCAGTTATCGGAGCTGGGCAGCGAACTGGCGGTGGTTGAGGCCTTTTCACATTGCATCGTTTTTAAGACAGATGATGGTCTCGTTACGTTTGATACTTCCAATGAGCACGGTGGCAAGAAGTGCGTGGGGGCCATTCAGTCGTGGACAAAAGACCCCTTTAATACGGTGGTGTTTACGCACGGCCATATCGATCACGTTGGAGGCTGTGGCGCGTTTTGCGCGGCGTACGAGGGTCGTAAGCCCACTATTGTTGGACACGAAAATGTTGCCGCGCGCTTTGCACGCTACCGCATGACTAACGGCTATAACCATGTCATCAACGAACGTCAGTTTGGACAGTTTAAGCGTCGAGGTTATGACCTTGCAGGCGAATCGCAGTTCTTGCCGCTAAGTACACCGTCGCCGGATATCACCTATCACAACGATTTGGCGATGTCGGTGGGCGGACTTGAAATCCAGCTCAATCATGCGCGGGGAGAAACCGACGACCACACCTGGGCTTGGATACCCAAGCACAAAGCCATTTGTGCGGGCGATTTCTTTATTTGGGCCTTTCCCAACGCAGGAAACCCGCAGAAGGCCCAACGCTATCCACGTGAATGGGCCGCGGCCCTTAGGGACATGGCTTCTCGGGGCGCCGAGCTCTTTTTGCCCGCGCACGGACTGCCGATCTCGGGTGAAGCGCGTATCCGTAAAGTGCTTAATGAAGTGGCTGAGGTGCTGGAAACAATGGTGAGTCAGACGATTGACCTGATGAATCAGGGTGCATCACTCAATGACATTATTCACTCGGTTAAGGTGAGCCCGGACCTGCTAGCAAAGCCGTACTTAGCGCCCACGTATGATGAGCCTGAGTTTGTGGTCCGCAATATCTGGCGCCTCTATGGCGGGTGGTATGACGGTAACCCGGCCCAGCTCAAGCCTGCGCGCGATGCATTGGTTGCGGCCGAGCTGGCCAAGTTGTCAGGGGGCGCGTTAAAGCTCGCTGAGCGCGCACGTCTCTTGGCGGAAACCGATCCGCGACTCGCCTGTCATTTGGTGGAATTTGCAGTGCATGCTGAGCCCGAAAACAAGGCCGTCCATCAAGTACGAGCTGAGGTTTATCAGTATCGTCGTACGACAGAGACGTCACTTATGGCAAAGGGTATTTTTGGTTCCGCGGCGAATCAGTCTCGTCAAATCAGTGAAAATGAGTGATTAAAGTTCACGGTTATGCGGGGATTTGACGCCGCCATGCGCCACCCTTCATCGATGCCGTAACAATCGCGGTATAGGCGAGCATCCCGCTGATTGCACCAATGAAAACGCCAGTCATGCCCAAGTTCATCGGGCCGAGCAGGAGGACTGCAATGCCTATAGCGATGATAGGACGCGCAATAAGCGCCGCGACAGGACCACGCATTGCGCCTGCGCCTTGAGACGCAAAATAGAGCGCCCACCCTACAGCGTGTAATGCAAGACAGGGCCCCACAATTTGTATAAACCGCTTGGCGGTGTCGTAAACCATGGGGTCATCGGTGAATACGGGTATCCAGACGTGCGGAAAGACGGCCAGGAGAGTACCGATTACGCCGCCGAGAACAAATGAGATGCCGGCGCCCGTCCAGCCGATTTTTTCAGCGCGATCCGCGTCTCTTGCGCCAATGCTCATACCGACGAGGGAGGTCATTGAAGCGCCGATACCAAAGATCAGTGAGGACATTAAAAACTCGATGCGTGAACCGATGCCATAGCCGGCCAGTGCTTGTTCGCCAAACTGACCCACCAGTCCTGTGAGCACTAGGATAGTTGTCACCGTCGATATGGGCGACAGCGATGCGGGAAGCGCCACGCGGCCAATATCATAGAAGTGTCGGCGGTCAAATTTCAGCTGTTTCATTCGTAAATTAGCAGGCAGTGACGCACGCATGAGCTTGCGAAGGATCACGATGGCCATTACGGCACTGGTTGCAATGACCGAGATCGCGGCGCCCAGCAAACCCAGCTGGGGAGAGCCAAAATAACCGAGGATGAGAGCGCCAGAGAGCGGTACCTGAATGACAGAACCAATAATCATCATCCGCGCTGGATACTTCATGTCACCCAAGCCACGAAAAATGGAGCTGGCCACCCCCATAATCCAAATGCTCATACTGCCGCCAAAGAGCATTGCGCTGTAACTGAACGCCAGTCTTAAAATCTCGCCGCTGCCGCCCAAAAGCGATAAGAAAAATCGACCTGACACGAGGAAGGCAGCAAGGAGCAGCAGGGGTCCGGCAACGGCCAG
>DGPO01000125.1:0-1951 GCA_002390485.1 Halieaceae bacterium UBA4438
TTGATGAAGACGACTCTCAGTTTGTCGTGGACATGCGGTATTCCCTGCTACCCAACGAGATCAAGGGTCTGTGGGGTATTCGTTTGGATGCAACATTGAGTCAAGACCAACACGTTGAATGGACAGCGAGGCGCAGTGCGGGCGCGGAGCGATTTGATGAGCTTTTCGGTTTGTTGGCAGGCCACGATGAACGGCTAGTTGAGCTGCCTCAAGCACTTCGCCATGATGCCGCCAACATAAGGCCCTCTGGCGTCTCAAACTGAGCCGAGGGGGAATTATAAGCAGTCGTCATACTAAGCCGGCCTGTTGAGTCCCGACACGATCTAACCGCTGAATAGCCTGGCCGTGTTAAAAAGGTAAGGCTGTGCAGTTCCCGGGGAGAGGGTTCCCGTCAAAGGCGCTCTTTGCAAAGGGAACAGAGTCCTTCAAGGAATGATTCAGTACGCTCAAGTGGTCGAACGAACGGTAGGTGTGAGCGGATACTTGGGTGCCTGCGCTACACGCCGCTTTCATGAGCTGGAACTGCATTCGCGGTGGAGTGTCGACGTCCGCCAAGCCGGTGCCAATAAAGAGCGGTGTGGCGAGGGTCAGCGTGGGAAATCCCATGTACGCATAGGCCGCTTCAATACTCATCTTACTGCTCGTTTCGAAGACGTCATTGTAGGTGAGACCCAGCTGGCTGATTTTCTTACGAATGTCGCGATTACACACGGACGCCACCTCACGGGCGAGTGGTAGTGCGCTGGGTTTTAGGTGCTGGGCGGCGTCAAATGCGGGGTCAACGTACTCGAGCAACGATAGGACTAGGAAGTTATAACCGAGCTTGGGGTCAACCGCGTCTCGTGGTCTGGCGCGCCGAAGTGCACGAACGGCTTCTGGCGAAAAGTACGGCACACCGGTTGCTACGACGCCACGAATATCGAGTTCAGGGGCATAGGCGGGCCAGTAGCCTGCGGTGGCAATGGCCGCGCCCGCTCCTTGTGACTGACCCGCTAAGACCACCTTTTTGGAGACTGGAAAGTCACTGCCTTGAACGGCTCTGATGATGTCCAAATTGCTGTAGGCCTCGGGTTGTGTGGCCATGTAAGGATGTATACCTCGAGTGCCTAGGCCTTGATAGTCCGAGGCCACAATGGCGAAGCCCTGGGCCAGCCAGTGCGCTAAGTGCGCCTGATGAAACGGCACATAACCCGTCCACGTTGGCGCGCAATGATCGGCTATGCCAACTGTACCGTGAGACCACAGTAGCAGTGGCCAACCCCCAACGGGTGCTTGGCCTGGCGGTAAAAAGAGAGCCCCCGATACCACAATGGGTGCATTCCCCTTGATGCCGTCTGTCGATGTATAAAGCAGTCGCATGCTGACTGCCGCGCCCGGTACTGACTGATGCGGGCTCAGCGGCTCTTGATTAAGGAGTAGGCCCACAGTCTGAGGTGAAGTCCCGCGATAGGTGTAGAACTCTGAGACACCGCCGTCGCCCACCGCGGCTCTTGCTTTTTCAGACAAGGTGCCGGGCATCAAATCGACGGACTGGTGCGCGCAGCTTATCAGTGAGACAGACAGCACGAGTGCGATAATGAGGATCTTAAGCATCGGTTCTCCAGCCCAGTCAATCAACGCGTAACGAAAGTATATAGGATCAGCGACTGCCAGGCGTGTCTCTTAGTTCCAGCAGAATGCGCATCGGATGAGTGGTGCGCGGACACTAACTACACCATTACAATGAAAAGACCCAGCGTCAAAAGCCTTATTACCCTCGTTTACTGTGCGTTTCAGAGCATCCAACGCACGTCTCCCAGGCACCTATGTCGCGGTCAAGGTTGCCTGGTAAAACTACGCTGAGACTTTCAACGTCCCACGCTCAATCACCGGTCTGACTTTGCGCACCTTGACGCCCATCAAGGTGCTCTTCACCAAACGATTTCAGCGCGCGCAGAACGGGCTTTAAGGC
>DGPO01000125.1:1960-16531 GCA_002390485.1 Halieaceae bacterium UBA4438
GTTTGATAGGGCACCTTGGCCAAGAGCCCCAGCCCGACTAATTTGCGCAGTCGGTCGCTTAAGAGATTGGTAGGAATATGCTCCCTGCTCGCACAAAAGTCGGCAAAGGTGCGACCGTTTAGGAACAAGGCGTCTCGCATAATCAGCAGGGTCCAACGGTCTCCTAAGAGATCTAATGACCGCGAAATTGGGCAGGGTGATCGGTGCTCGACAATGGGTTTCTTAGATTCTGACGTCATGGTCTGCTCTGGCCTCGCCGAAAAGCCCCCAACTTCAGAGCGGTGACCATGATAATGCCGTAGATCGCCATGCCGAATGCTGCCGCATAAAACACGCCCGCCAAGCCCCAATCGGTCGTATTGATCAGCACCAACGCACCGCCGACCGCGACAATAAGTCTGAGCACCAGCGATACAACAGGCCAGAACATCGCTCCAGCGCCTTGAGAGGCGAAATACAAAGACAGACCTAAGCCCTGAAACGCAAAGCAAGGCCCGACGATTTGTATGTATTGTTTGGCTGCTGCCTGAACAAACGGATCTTGGCTAAACAGGGGGATCCAAAAATCGGGGAATAGGGCCAAGCTGACGCCAATCATCCCGGCAAGGAGCGCGGAACCCATGCCCCCGACCCAGCCGATGCGTTCCGCTCTTTTAAGGTTGCCTGCACCCACGCTCATGCCCACTAACGAGGTCATGGACGCACCGATACCAAAGACTAAGGGAATGAGAAGGAACTCAATGCGCGAGCCTATGCCGTAACCCGCCAAGGCCTCCTCACCAAAACGCCCAACGATGGCTGTCAGGCAAAGGATGCTGGTTACTGTGAGTATGGGCGACAGAGACGCAGGCAGCGCGACGTTGAGAATCTCTTTGAAGTGTTGGGGCTCAAAGCCAAAGCGGCTTCGTCGAATTTTGATGGCCGTGCTGCCGATGATGAGCCTCAAAATCATGATGCCGCTGAGGAGGAAGGCCGTGACGACGGCCGACACGGCGGCACCGACAATGCCGAG
Source organism: Halieaceae bacterium UBA4438 (assembly GCA_002390485.1). Classification (GTDB taxonomy): domain Bacteria; phylum Pseudomonadota; class Gammaproteobacteria; order Pseudomonadales; family Halieaceae; genus Luminiphilus. Next base: position 2,973 of record DGPO01000125.1, read on the forward strand.
TTGCGGAGCACCAAAGGCACCCAGTACCAGAGCCGCTGACAGGGGCACCTGAACGAGGGCACTGGCGGCCATGACCAGGGCTGGGAACTTCATATCCCCCATGCCGCGGTATATCGCGCTGACCACGCCCATGAACCACAAAAATACGCCACCTGAAAATAACACCAGGCAGTAACGCAGTGCTTCAGTGAGCGTGTCATTGTTGCCACCTAAGAAACGCAGAAAAGCCGCACCAAAAACCCAGAACAGTGTAAAGAGTAGGAGCGCACCGATGACTGCCAGTGCCAAGGCGTGCCAGATCAGTTGCTCCGCACGTTGTGGTTCACCAGCCCCTAGCGCGCGTGCAATGGCTGAGGCCACTGCGCCTCCCATGGCGCCGGCCGACAGGGTCTGGGTCAGCATTAACAGTGGGAATACCAACGCCATAGCGGCCAGAGAACTGCTGCCCAGCTGACCCACAAACCAGACCTCGGTCATGCTCACACTTGCCTGAATGAAGAAGGCAATGCTGTTGGGCGCAGACATTTTCGCCAACAGCGGGAGCGGGCGAGCGGTCAGCAAGTACTGGGTACGGTCGTCCATAACATTAAAACCACTCGGCAGAGGCTTGCATTAATAGATTAGTTACTTTAATAATGCAAGTGACTGGCTATTGATAAATAATAAAAACGAGTAGGGAGGTTGTATGGCATTTGGACTACTAATGGGCGCCGCGTTACTGTCGCTGTTGGGCGCGTTGTTCCACGGCGTTGCCGGTCACCGCTTGTATATGGGCAATATAAACGCCAGTAACCTCGAACCGTTAGCCAAGACCTTAAGCCTGGTGAGTTGGCACACGTTTACGATCATGCTTGTGGTCGGTGCGGGGACACTCGTCTGCGTCGCGTACAACCCCGCCCTGAAACTCATGGCTTATCCCATTATCTTAACCAATGCAGCAGGCGCCCTAATGTTCCTCGCGTTGGGGCTGGGCAGCCACCGGCAACTGCTCACGTTGCCGGGTCTGTACCTGATGGGCGGCACCGCGATGTTGGCTGTGTTGGGTGTTGGCTGAAAAAGCGCTTTTGGGGCGTATCGCCGCGCGCCTCTCGTTCACAGAGAAATCAACATTACTGCTGTGGCTGTGACGCGCGTGATCAGCATGGCTTTTTCGAGAGCATTTTCAAATTGGGCGACTACAAAGTTGACTCGGATTCGGACCCAAGGGGCTCGTCATTAGAGCCGGACGCTAAGTCTCGCTTGCTCGTCAGGTAGGAATGCCAGATGAACACCACTGTTGCGATGGTTCCCAGTAAAACCGTGGCCCAGATGCTGTTGTTAACGAGGCTCATCATGCCTGCGCCACCTTGCTCACCTCGGATTGCCGACAGCGCCGCGAAGTAACCTTGGAGCGTATCGCGCCACGCTATCATTCTAACGATGACGGAGAACGTGAAGACGAGGTAGAGGCTACTCAACATGCCTGCGTAAACTTTAGTCAGTTTATCCCCGGCCAAGTGACTTGCGACAATCGCTGCAAACGTGGCGCTGAGCCAGAACTGAAACACCGATTCGAGTCGACTAATTGACACATCGACCATCTGTAAGAGTTCGAAATACGACAGTTCCATTGGGACCTCCGGTGCTTTTTTTGACTGCGTTGGGCAAGTTTAACGCCAGTAACACAACCTTTCACACCGACAGCTTTGACCACGCTTAACTCAGGCTGCGACTTCATCACCACAGTGTCAGGCAAGACCGCAACCTGTGTATATCGGTTAAAGAAGTTCAAGAGGAATTGTGAGATAGATCGGTAATACGGCGACTGCGGCCAACCATCAGCTTGAAGAAGACTGCTTTAAGGCCAGATCGCATCGAGCGCGCAATGAACACCGGTCTGACGTGTCACGCTCGCTTAGATCGCGTAATCACCGTGGCATTTGCATAGCGCCTAACAAGACTCCGCACAGAAGCTAAGTAGTTAACACCGTGACACGGAAGTTTATGCGGGCTACAGGCTAGAAAGTGGTGCCCAGAGACGGAATCGAACCGCCGACACGGGGATTTTCAATCCCCTGCTCTACCAACTGAGCTATCTGGGCAAATCTGAAGTGGTTACTTCGGAGAGGCCGCGTATTAAACCGTCGCGACCTTGAGTCGTCAAGTAAACTACGCCAAAGCCGTTTGATTATCCTCTGCAGACGCCGAATCGGTGGCAATGTCCTTCGTCATATCGCGATTTGACGCTAAAACAGCATAGATCGCGGGCAGGATCACCAAGGTAAACAGCGTGCCGATCAGCATGCCAAACACCAAAACAGCCCCAATACTGTTGCGTGCTTCAGCACCGGCACCAGTCACAAGCACTAATGGAAAGTGCCCTAAGACTGTCGCGCCGGTTGTCATTAACACAGGGCGCAGTCGCGCGATGGCGCCATTACGAATCGCATCAAGTTTTTCAACGCCCGCCATGCGCTCGTGATTCGCAAAATCGACGATCAATATCGCGTTCTTAGTCACCAGTCCTACGAGCGTGATCAGCCCCACCTGAGAAAAAATATTGATGGTGCTGAAGTTTAAAAAGGTAATGGTTAACGCAGCGAATAGCGCCAACGGAATGGATCCCAGCAAAATAATGAGCGGGTCTCTGAAGCTGTTAAATTGTATGGCCAAGACTAAGAAGACGAGCACTGTTGCAATGCCCAACACGCCCGTCATGGTATTTCCTTCGCTGCGAAGTTCGCGAGACTCGCCGAGGTAATCCAGTACATAACCGTCGGGCAAGGTTCGCTCAGCAATGCTCTCGATCATGCTCAGCCCTTGGTCTTTGGTGGTGCCCGGCAAAATGGCGCCGTAAATCTTAAAGCCGTCTTTCTGCTGAAAACGAGTCAGGGCACGCGGTTCTGTTGTGCGCGTCAGGGTGACGAGCGAGCCAAAAGGGACCAGCTCGCCATTTGGGATTTTGATCGGAATATCCAACAGCGCGCTGGGTGAGTCGCGTTGCTCGTCTTCCAACATGGGAATGACGCGATAGGCCCGGCCACGCTCGTCAAAGCGGGTAATATAGGCCGGCGAAACCATCAGCCCCATTTGGGCGGATAGGTCGCCAAGACTCATGCCTAAATCTGCGAGACGCTCCTTGTCGATTTCAAACTGGGCTTCGACGCGGTCAATTTTTATATCGGTTTCGACAAATAAGAAGTTACCCGACGACTGCGCTTCGTCGACAATACTGCGCGCCACTTTCAGCATATTCTCGCTGCTGTCCGAAGAGGTAATAACGACCTCCACGTCGAAGCGACCGGCTGATGGCAACGACGCCTCCTCAAAGGGAATAGCCGAGACAATGGCTGAGTCTTTTATGCTTTGGTAGATCTCAAACACCATGTCTTTTACGGGTCGATCGCGGTCTCCTGGCGGCACAAACTCTTGACCACCAAAGCCGCCGGTGGGCGTCACAATTTGCCACATGTACGAGGGCTCTGGTTTGTCATCGAGCGTCGACACGACTTGATAAAAACCCTGCAAGGTCTCTGCCAGTGACGCCTCGGGCGCCGACTCGAACACCAGCCCGAGACTGCTTTGATCTTCGACTGGAGACAGCTCTTTGAGTGAAAACAGATACAGCGGTGCCGACAGCAGGGAGAAAAAGACGCTTGCGGTGATGAGTTGATAACGCCACTTCAGCGAGAAGTCGACCACGCGCGCGTAGATGTCAGCTGTTCGGTCAAAACGGCGATTCACCCATCGTGTGGTGGCTGACTCGTGCCCTTGGTCTGGACACACCCAGGCACTCAAAATCGGTGAGAGTGTTAATGCCACAAAGCCTGAAATCAAAACCGCGACGCCTAAGGCGAAGGCAAATTCTCGGAATAAGACGCCTGACAAGCCGGAGAGAAAGCCGATGGGCGCATAAACAACAGCAAGTGTTGCGGTCATTGCCGTAATCGGCCCTAAAAGGCGACGTGAGCTGGTGAGTGCCGCGTCGTATCGCGACATGCCTGAGCGTAAATTACGCGCCACGTTCTCAACCACCACTATGGCGTCATCAACCACCAGTCCAACGGATAACACAATGGCCAACACGGTCAGCAGGTTGAACGAGAAGCCAATAACGGACATGGCGGCCACTGCGCCCAACAAAGAAATAGGAATTGTCATGAGCGGCACTAAGGCTGTCCTGAAGGAGCCCATAAGCGCCACTACGACGAAGCCGACGAGTAAAATGGTCTCGCCCAGCGTGATAACAATTTCGCGCAATGAGTCCCTCATGTAGTTCGAGATGTCGAACGCCATAAAGAGTTCTAGGTCGTCGGGGAGAATTTTATTGATCTCCTCGATTCGGTCGTAAAGCGCATCTGCAACAGCAATCTCGCTGGCGCCCGGTGCTGCGTAAATGGGCAGAAAGACAACAATGTCTTGATCGTAACGGCTGCGCATTTGCATCTCTTCAATGCCGAGCTCAATCCGGGCGACGTCACCGAGCCTAATTTCCGCCCCGTTCTCTGATCGAATGATCATGGATTGGAAGTCTTCAGCCGTGCGTGCCGTGGCGTCGGTTTTTAGCGTAATGCGTTGAGTCGCACTTTCACTGGCGCCCAAGGCACTAATGACATTATTACTTTGAAGTGTGTCACGGACCTCGTGCGCGGTGACATTGAGCGCCGCCATTTTCCAGGCGTTCAGCCAAATACGCATGGCCGGCCGAACCCCACTGTTCTCCACACGTTGCACGTTGGGGACCGACGTCAGCTGTGGAACGATATCGCGCTGAACAATATCAGTAACCTCGCCCAATGGCCGTGTTTCGGGGACCCTCACTGCGAGGTAAAAGCTGGCGTAAGGGCTGTCGGCACGACTGACCTCTATGAAGGGGTCTTCGGCTCCGTCGGGAAGCTCAAGTCGAATTTGGCTGAGTCCTGAGGACAGTTCCGCGAGTGCGTCGGTACTGTTTTCATTGAGTTTCATCCAGGCCGTGACGATGCTCTCGCCCGAGGTGGTTGTTGATTCGACGTAATCGACGCCCGGTATTGCGTTTGCCACTCGTTCGATCGGTTCGGTCACAAACCCTTGCACCGATTCGGCGGTTGCTCCTGGGTAAGGCGTCATGATTTGGATGGACGAGCTCTTAATGACCGGAAATTGAAGCACCGGGATATCGATCGCGGAACGCAGACCCGCAAGAAGCAGTAGGAGCGATACCACGATCGCAATAACGGGGCGCTTTACAAAAATATCGTTCCAGCGGGGGCGATCTTGATGACTCGACATGTCTATTTTGCTCCGCTATACAGCTGTGCCAGCACGCCTTCGCCTAATTTGAATGACCCTGTGGTGGCGAACAGCGCGCGGTCATCGAGCTCTGCGGTAAACAGCGCCTGGGTAGACGTCTCATCGACGAGCCTGATGCGTTGCTGCTGGGCTCTAAAGGGACGTTGCGCGCCTGCTTCAGCATTAACAAGCTGATAGATGTAGGTCCCTTCGGTATCCCAACGAATACTCGTCGGTGGCAAGGTGAAGACACGCATTGATTCACCACTGGCCAGTTCCACCTGAACCAATTCACCGTGCTTGAGCGTGAGTCCTTGGGCTTGGGCACGAACGTCAAATGTTCGCGTGGCAGCATCGATCGAATCTGAGACCACAATGACGTTTGCCGTCCCCAAAAAGCCACCGTCGAGGTCAAAGAGGCGAGCGGTATCACCGACGCGAATGTCTGCCAGGCCCTGAGGCACTTTAAAGTCAATCCAACGGTTGTCGCCCAGTCCGGTGAAGGTCGTCACAGTCTCGCCGGCGTCGAGCATGTCCCCAACGACATGGGTGTAAATACCCATGCGACCTGAGAACGGCGCACGGATCGTCATTCGGGTCAGTTGTGCGTCGAGCGCTCTAATTTGTGCAGTGAGTGCACTCAGACGCGCCTCTTGCACATCAATGTCGCCTTGAGCAATGAGCGACTGTTCCTTGAGCGCACGACTGCGACCCAACTGTGTCATCACTAGGTCGCGCTCTGCAGCGAGAGCTTCCTGTTGCGCAATGATGTCGGCTGAAAAAAGTGCGATGAGCGGCTCGCCCTTGGCCACGATGGCCCCAGGCGCATAGGGTAATCCAATAATGCGGCCACCGACCTCCGCACTGATATCCACAAATTCGGGCCGTCTTACCGTCCCACCAAGCCGTCTTACTGGGGTGTGCACCCTTTCGTTGACACGCTGCGCCTCTACAACCTCAAAAGGCTCCGGAAAGGAGGCGCCGAATGCGATTGCAGCACTGATTTGCTGATATTTCACGGTAGCGAGAGCGCCAGTAACCAAGAAGCAGCTGATCAACGTGACAAGCCAGGGCAATATTTTTCGCATCTAGATAAATCTCTTGAGCTTACGGCTTCAATCAGCCTGAGAGGGGGGTACGTAGCCTTCGGCATGATCGTGCTCAGCACCACTAAAAAATAATTCCATTTGCTCCGACAAGTACTGGCGCGCATCCGGATCCATCATGTTGAGGTGCTTCTCATTGATCAGCATGGTTTGAAGTGCCTGCCAGTCGGCCCAGGCCCGCTTAGAAACAGAATCGAAAATGGCCTGGCCTTTTGCGCCGGGTAACGGGGGTCTGTCCAGGCCCTCAAGGTCTGTTTGGTAGCGTCTGCAATGAACTGTTCGCATGGGACTCTCTTCTGTTCTTTAATCAATCAGTGAGTTGAGCATTTTGAGTACGGGCGCGGGAAGCCCTAGGCTCAACGCGTTGCGTAGTGTAAACCAGCCGCACTGTTGACCGTCAGCGATTCTCGAGTTTGTGACATCAACGGGGCATCGGATGGGAGTGATCTCGAGCTTAAAGTGGCTGAAGGTGTGACTGTGGCGTGGTTGCGTCTGTGCGTCATCACGCAAGGTTAAGCCGTGAGTCGCGAGCCATTGGGCGAGCGATTCGTCTTCAGACAGCTCTGGAAAAGACCAAAGCCCGCCCCATATACCTGCAGGCGCGCGCTTCTCGAGTAAAATCAGGCCGTGTGCGTCGACACACTGAACAAACTGGGTCGACCTCTGCGGCATCGCTTTCTTTGGTTTTTTCCCAGGGAAGTCAGAGACTCGGTCTTGAATGTGCGCTTGGCAGTCAATATTCATAGGGCAGTCTACGCACCGCGGATTCTTTTGGGTGCATAGGGTTGCGCCTAAATCCATAATGCCTTGTGTGTAGTCGGCGGTTCGCTCTTTGGGCGTGTGGTCTTCGGAAACCGCCCACAGCTGAGTGACGACATCAGATTTCCCCGGCCACCCCTCAATCGCATGATATCGGGCAAGCACGCGCTTAACGTTGCCATCGAGAATGGGTGCCCAGCCCTCGTGCCCCAGTGTCACGATGGCACCGGCTGTCGAGCGACCGATGCCGGGCAGCGCTTCAAGCGCCTCAAGTGCGCTTGGAAACTTACCGGAATAGGTGTCCATGACCATTTGCGCCGCCTTGTGCATGTTTCGGGCTCTGGCGTAGTAGCCAAGGCCCGTCCAAAGGCTCAGAACCTGATCGAGGGGTGCTTTGGCCAAATCGGACACGGTCGGAAATTCCGTCATAAACCGGGTGTAATACGGAATGACTGTTGAGACCTGTGTCTGTTGCAACATAATTTCAGAGACCCAGACGCGATAGGGCGTCTTTCCTTCTTGCCACGGCAATGTTTTTCGACCGTGTTCGTCGAACCAGTCAAGAAGTCGGTCTGAGAATGTTGGGATCTGGGTCATAAGATGAGCTAATCGATGCTTTACTATACAATTCGGCGCCTAGTGTAGCGTCTCGGTACTGAAGCCGACCCAAGTTTAGGAAAAACAAATGGACAACGCTCAAACAGCACGGCGTGAAGCAACGGTTTCTCGTGACACGCTGGAGACCCAGATTACCGTATCGGTCTGTCTCGATGGATCGGGGAAGTCTGAATTTGATACCGGGTTACCGTTCCTGGAGCACATGCTCGACCAAATCGCTCGCCATGGAATGATCGATCTGGCCGTCAAAGCCAATGGTGACTTGCACATCGATGCGCACCACACGGTTGAAGATATTGGTATTACGTTGGGGCAAGCGTTAGCTGAGGCGGTAGGCGATCGGCGAGGAATTCTCCGATACGGTCACGCCTATGTTCCGCTCGACGAGGCGTTGTCGCGCGTTGTCGTTGATTTTTCAGGTCGTCCTAGCCTTCATTACACTGTTCCCTTTACACGTGCGGCTGTGGGCGATTTTGATGTCGATTTGTTCTCGGAGTTTTTCCACGGTCTTGTGAATCATGCGCAGTTAACGCTGCACATTGATAACTTAAAAGGTGATAACAGCCATCACCAGGCCGAGACGGTTTTCAAGGCCTTTGGCCGTGCACTCAGAATGGCTGTATCGGCCGATGAGCGAGCACCTTCAGCGATGCCCTCGACTAAAGGCGTTTTGTAGATCTATGGCGCAAACGGTTGCCGTTATTGATTACGGCATGGGCAATCTTCACTCTGTGGAAAGCGCACTCAGGCGAGCGGGGGCTGACGACGTCGTTGTCACTGCTGACCGAGCACGCATTTTAGAGGCAGACCGAGTCGTATTTCCTGGAGTGGGCGCCATTCGCGATTGCATGAGCGAGTTTCGACGGTTGGGCTGCGACGTCACGCTGCAAAACGTCATTGAGCGCGAAACACCCGTATTAGCTATTTGTGTCGGCATGCAATCACTCATGACTCGTTCTGACGAAAATGGCGGGGTGTCTTGTTTGGGCTTGATTGATGGTTGTGTGACGCGCTTTCCCGCCCATCATAAAGACAGCGACGAGACACCGCTTAAGGTCCCGCATATGGGCTGGAATCAGGTGTCTCAAGTCGTGACGCACCCGCTATGGGCGGACATTGCTGACAATGCGTATTTTTATTTTGTGCACAGTTTTTTTGTGCCGACGTCGGACTGCGACGCCGTGTTTGGAACCTTTGATTACGGTGTGCAGGGATGTGCTGCCCTTGCACGCAAGAATGTGTTTGCCACGCAGTTTCACCCCGAAAAGAGCCACGACAACGGTTTAAAGCTTCTTTCCAATTTTTTGAGGTGGGACGGTACATGCTAGTCATTCCGGCGATAGACCTAAAAGACGGACAGTGTGTCCGTCTCCGTCAAGGTGTGATGGAGGACAGCACCGTGTTTTCCAACGACCCTGTAGCGACCGCCGAGCGCTGGGCGCAGGCCGCCGCGCGTCGTCTGCACTTGGTCGACCTCAATGGCGCCTTCGCAGGGACGCCCAAGAACGCCGACGCCGTGAAGGCCATTACGGCCGCGCTGCCTAATCTTCCGGTTCAAATTGGAGGCGGTATCCGTGACTGCCAGACGATTGAGCATTATCTGAATGCGGGCGTGAGTTACGTCATTATCGGCACTGCGGCCGTCAAGAACCCTCAATTTGTTCGGGAGGCATGCGAGCGATTTCCCGGACACATTATTGTCGGCATTGACGCCAAAGCGGGCTACGTCGCGACGGACGGCTGGGCGCAGACAAGTGCAGTGCGTGCCGTCGATTTGGCGCGTGATTTTCGTGATGTAGGCGTCGATGCGATCGTTTACACCGATATTGAGCGTGACGGAATGATGCAGGGCGTCAATATCTCTGCGACGGTCGATCTAGCTCAAAATGGCGGACTCCCGGTGATTGCATCGGGTGGTGTGACCAGTATTGACGATATTCAGGCTCTCGCTGATGTCGCTCATCAGGGCATTACTGGCGCAATTACAGGTCGTGCTATTTACGAGGGCACCTTGGACATTACCAAAGCACAAGCGCTGGCCGATACCGTGAGTCTCTCCTAATGCCTCTGGCAAAGCGCATTATTCCCTGCCTCGACGTTGATCAAGGGCGTGTCGTCAAAGGGGTCAATTTTGTAGGCATTCGAGACGCGGGCGATCCCGTTGAGATTGCGAAACGCTACAACGATGCGGGTGCCGATGAAATTACATTTCTCGATATTACGGCGAGTCATGAGCAGCGTGACACAACCTATCGTACGGTTGAGCAAATCGCATCGCAGGTATTTATTCCGCTGACGGTGGGTGGCGGTGTGAGGGCGGTTGACGATATTCGCCGATTACTGAATGCCGGTGCGGACAAAGTGAGCATTAACACGGCGGCTATTTTTAATCCGGAGTTGGTCAGAGAGTCCGCTGACCGGTTTGGCTCACAGTGTATTGTTGTCGCCATGGACGTGAAAAGTCTTGCGGACGGCTCCGGTCGCTACGAACTGTTCACGCACGGTGGACGAAAACCGACGGGTCTGGAGGCGGTGGCCTGGGCGCAAAAAATGGCGGACTACGGTGCTGGAGAGATCTTACTCACCAGCATGGATAGAGACGGTACGAAAGATGGGTACGACCTTGCCATAACGCGTGCAATTTCTGACGCCGTCGCTGTCCCCGTGATTGCGTCAGGCGGTGTGGGCACACTCGATCACCTTGTCGACGGCTTTAAGATAGGGGGTGCTGACGCCGTTCTTGCTGCCAGCATCTTCCATTTTGGTACGTATACTGTGAGGCAAGCCAAAGACCATATTGCCAATGCTGGTATTAGGATGCGGCGCTAGTTAGTACTCACTCCTGTCTCTGTGGCTTGAGTTTCAGGTGCTTCGAGACTCACAGTTGACCCGGCTTTGTCGTTCAGATCTCGGTACACATTAATGCCCTTAAGAAGCGTGAAGGCCTCGTACAGTTGATTGTCTTCCTCTCTGAGACTCGCAATCACTTCAGTCTCTACTTCCTGCTCTACGCCCTCATTGACAAGGCTGCCATTGAGGTCGGCCTCGCGCAGCCGCTGCCCCTGCTCCAGACTCGTAAGACGCGCACGCTCGACCACCACGTCGGGAACAATACCGTCTTGCTGAATCGATCGCCCACTGGGGGTGTAGTACAAAGACGTTGTGAGCTTGAGTGCCTTTGACTCAGAAACGGGCAATACCGTTTGCACTGACCCTTTACCAAAACTTTGTGTGCCCATGATCACCGCACGACCACGATCTTGGAGCGCGCCCGCGACGATCTCCGAGGCGCTGGCTGAACCTCCGTTGACCAAAACTACCAGGGGAACTCCAGGGATAACCTCACCGGCTTCGGCGTTGAAGGTGTTGACGGAGTCAGGGTGGCGACCTTGGGTATAGACAACCAAGCCCCCGTCGAGAAAGTTACCGGCCATTTCTACACTTGCGTTCATGACGCCGCCGGGATTATTTCGAACGTCTAAGACGATGCCGCGCACCTCGCCCTCGCTCAACGCCGACGCAAGAGCGGTGGTGACCTCCGCACCGGAGTCTCGTTGAAATCGCGACACCCTAATCACCCAGTAACCGTCATCAAGCTCACGCGTGCGAACGCTCGGTACTTCAATAACACCGCGCGTGACGACCACATCGAAAGGCTGGCTTTCCCCTGCGCGACCGATTTCCAGTGTCACGTCAGTGCCTTTGGCGCCTCGCATGTACGTCGACGACTCGCTGGTGGACATGCCTTGCGTCGATGTGCCATCAATTTTTAAGATCACATCACCCGCCTGTAGACCAGCCTCGATCGCCGGCGAACCATCGATCGGCGTCACAATGGCGATGAAACCGCCCCGGTAGCCTATCTCGATACCCAGACCGGTGAACTGACCATCGGTCGACTCCTGTAAATTTTCATAGTCGTCATCAGTAAGGTACGCGGAGTGCGGGTCGAGATTCGTCAGCATGCCTTTGACGGCCATTTCAAAAAGCTCAGCGTCAGTGACCTCCTCGACATATCCGCGCCTGATCGCATCGAAGGTGTCCGCAAATAGCTGAAGCTCTTCAAACGAGATGCTCACAGAGGCCTCAGTCGCGTCGGCTTCGGTCTCCGAGAGCGTCAAGGCGCTGAGTGAAAGTATCGCGGCGGCTAGAAGGCCTCGGCTGACCCACTGTCTGCGCGCAAAAAATATGTCGGTCTGTCTGCTGTTTTTCATCTACTAACGCCTATCTAATCCAATCCGCGGGATCCACGGGTACGCCTTGTGAGCGTATCTCAAAATACAATGCGGGTAACGTGGCCCCGCCACTTGAGCCCACCCGGGCAATAACCTCGCCTGGCGCGACCCATTCACCGGTCTCTTTTAACAAACTTTCATTTTGACCGTAGAGGCTCATCCAGCCGTCGCCGTGGTCGACAATGGTGAGTAAGCCCTGACCGCGGAGCCAATCTGCATAGACAACGCGCCCATAGTGTATCGAGCGAACGGTCGACCCTCGTTCTGCCGGAATCAGCCAACCCTGCCACCTCAGGTCGCCGCGTGCTCGTTTCTGCCCGAAGCGCGTGCTGCTTGCCCCATCTAATGGCGCCCGTAATTTGCGGCCCAAATCGCCAAAGTTTTCGAAACCCCCTCTTGCCGCGAGATTGGCCAGGCGCACCAAGAGTTCAGAAAGGAGGGCGTTTAGTCGTGTACCGTCAGCCTTCAAAGCCTGTATTTGCGCGCCATCACGTTTGAGTGAGCGCGATAACGCAGCAATCACATCGCCCTGTTTGGTGCGTTCAGACACCAATTTACGCTGTTCCTGCGACAGTGCTTCTCTTGCCTTACGCTGGGCCACTTGCTCCTCTGCCAATTTCACGCGATTTTCATCAAGTGCGGCTACGGTGCTTTTAAAGGTATCGATGTTTTTGAGCTGATCAGCGAGCAAGAGGTCGAAGTAGGCGAGATGGCGCGTGGTCTCCTGTGGGGAGCCATCACCAAAGATAATTTTCAGATCGCCGCCCTGCTTTAGAACAGAGAATGCACCCAATGCATTCTCCAATAATTCGGATAGTTGACTTATTTCTCGTTCTAGAGCCGTTCCCTGTGCATCAAGCGTATTGATCTGGCGCTGTCGGGCGTCAATGTTCTCCTTCGCTCGTCGCAACGCCTTGTTGGCGCGGCCAATCGCTTTGTCGGTTTGTTTAAGCGTGTTTTGGAGTTCGTTGCGCTCTTTGGACTGGGAGGTCACCAGTTGTGTGAGCGTCGCGATTTCGCGATTGACCTGTTCAATCGCGGCCCGTGCTTCGGCTTCGGTTTGGGGTTCGACTGGGTCTGCGCCCATCGTGTGCGAGGCCATGCCGCAATAAAGGGCGGTCGCAACCACGAACCATACGGATTTCACGTCGCAGACTCAGCGCGTGAGGAGCGAGGAGCCGGTCATAGCGTCTGGCTTTGAAATCTGCATGAGGTCAAGCACGGTCGGTGCAATGTCGGCCAGGACGCCCCCAGAGGCATTGAATTGGCGCGCCTCATGACCGATGTAAAAGAGGGGTACAGGCCTTGTTGTGTGCTGAGTGTGTGGTTGTTCGGTTGTGTGATCGTGCATTTGCTCACAGTTGCCATGATCGGCCGTGATGAGCGCCTGGCCTCCGGCGGCTAGGACTGCGTCTTCGACACGGGCGATACAACGATCCAGCGTTTCGACGGCGCTTACTGCGGCCTGGAAGTCGCCGGTATGGCCGACCATGTCCCCGTTCGCAAAATTGACGACAATGAGCTCGTGTGAACCGCTCTTAAGACTCGTGATGATGGCGTCAGTGACCTGGTCGGCCGACATCTCGGGTTG
>DGPO01000078.1:0-225 GCA_002390485.1 Halieaceae bacterium UBA4438
CTCGTCGTGCTCGTCCTCATCATCATGTTCGTCGTGCTCTTCATCGTGAAGCACTGCGCCGCTGGGTATCTCGTAATCTTGTGCGTCAAACCCACTAAAGCTGTAGCTGAGGTTAAAGCCGGCAATATTCTGTTTTAGGGCCGCGGTAAATCCTTCGCCTTTATTACCGGTTTGCTGTTCGGCAGACAGGGTGACTAAAGGTTCCTCAATATCGGTCCGCGCGAT
>DGPO01000078.1:323-2101 GCA_002390485.1 Halieaceae bacterium UBA4438
GGGGTGATCCGGTCCAACACCTGAAACGTCCCTGACGACCATGTTGTTTTGCAAGACCTTAACCCGGTTGCCAGACATACCGCGTATGACAGGTTGTCCCACTGCAGGACCAAAATTATTCGATGAAACACCGAGCGTGGTGCTTAAGTGTTCGCCCAGAGATTGGCTGAGATTTTGAGTGATGTTATCACCTGAAATGACCTCAACCGAGCTCTCATTTTGTCCTTGAACTTGGTGTGTGAAGGATGATGTAACGACGATTTCTTCTAACGTCGTCTCTTGTGAAAACGCGAGTGGTGCGAATATAAGCGCCATCGCTGAATAGGCAAAACGTGCCATAAACTAGCTCCTAGTCAATAAATGAATCAAAGAAAACAGATTTGATTCAGAGACGTGGCGGAGCTCTACTCGAATAGTTGTTAAACGCTGGCGCGACGGGACAGACAGGTCTATCGCCAATTGTTACCCGTGCGGTGTGCTTTGGGACTGTTGTGTTCGATGACGCATCTGCCGCGGAAACGACATTACAGCCGTAACATTCCACGAGCTCATGTGCGCTATCCGGAGCTAGTTCATGGGTTGAGGCGTGCGCAAACGACCCGACCACCAATAAGGCGGCCAGCAATGTCGAAATAAGCAGTCTCAGTTTCAATGAGGTGTCCCTTGCTCTGTTGGCTTGGCTTCGGCGCCAAGATATGACGAAAATGCGACGCCGTTATATCCTGTCCAACGTACCAATAAGTTAGTGTAAACGAATATTTAGTCAATACACGACGATTTATCCCGTAATTGTGTAGGCTAGCGGCCTTTGATCAGTGAGAAGTCGATGCAACGAGTAGTGGTAGGAATTAGCGGCGCCTCCGGCGTTATCTATGGGGTGAGGGCGCTGGAGATGCTCTCGGAGCTGGGTGTTGAAAGTCACTTGGTACTCTCAAAGTCAGCAGAGCTGACCATTCACTACGAGCTTGATCGCTCGGTGGCTGAGGTCAAGGCGTTGGCATCAGAGGTCCACTCTGTCCGTAATGTCGGCGCGTCGATTGCCAGTGGCTCCTTTAAAAGTTTGGGGATGCTCATCGCGCCCTGCTCTATTCGCACTCTTGGCGAAATTACGTCTGGTGTCACCAGTTCCTTGCTCACTCGATCGGCCGATGTCGCGTTAAAGGAGCGGCGCAGACTGATTTTGATGGTGCGCGAAACCCCCTTTCACCTTGGGCACCTGCAGAATATGGTCACCGCGACACAAATGGGCGCGGTGATTGCGCCGCCCCTGCCCGCTTTTTACGCGAATCCGAAGACGATCGACGATATTGTAGATCACAGTGTGGGTCGAGCACTGGACCTGTTTGACTTAGACGCACCGAATACGCATCGCTGGACTGAGAGTTAATGATCGAGCCCCAGCCTAAACGGCACAGTCCGCTTATTTGGCTGGTCTTTCTTGTCATTGTCATTGATTTAATAGGCTTTGGTCTGGTGATTCCTTTGCTGCCTTTCATGGCACCGGCCTTGGGTGGGGACTCTTCAGACATCGCCTTTATCATGATCACCTATGCAATTGGTGCGGCACTGATCGCACCTTTGTGGGGAAGATTTTCCGATCGAGCGGGTCGTCGTCAGGCGCTCGTCTTAGCGCTGGTGTGCAGTTGCGCGGCCTACGTGGTCACGGCGCTCGCCGACACGCTTTGGCAGGTGTACTTAGGGCGTGCACTATCGGGTTTAGCCGCGGGCAGCTTGCCTGTTGCAACGGCATTGATGGCAGATCTCAGTCCACCCGAGCG
>DGPO01000078.1:2142-5734 GCA_002390485.1 Halieaceae bacterium UBA4438
GGTCCCGTGTTGGGGGGGCTGCTGACTGGCGATTCGCAAAGCTTTGCTCTTCCTTTCTACACGGCGGCGGTGATGTCATTGGTGGCGGCGGCCTTTGCACAGACGCTGCTGCCGCCGCAGATGGTGAAGTCGGTCGGCCCTCGGCCTGAGTCGGCAGTTACCCAATCGTCTGTTTCGGTCCTTGGCCCTCGGCGCAATAAGCTGCTGCTGATGCAGTACGTTACGCACACGTGTTCGGTGAGTGCCATTATTTATCTTTTTCCGTTGTGGGTGGCCTACGCGTTTGAGTGGGGACCTAAGGAAGTGGGTTACTTTTTCGGCGTGGTGGGTGTAGCCATGATCATGCTGCAAGGTGGCCTTCTCGCCTTACTGACGAAGCTCTTTGGCCATCTTAATGTTTTGCGGGTGGGTTCGGTGATCTTTGCTTTATCACTGTTTGTTGTCGCGGTTTCGGAAACCACACGCTGGATGCCGTTAATGATCTTGCTCGCGTTTTCCGGTTCGACCGTTTGTCTGCCTTTGTTGAATGCGATTTCCTCCGAAATTGTTGAAGCAAATTACCGAGGGCGGATGATGGGGATGACGGCCTCTGCCTCATCGATAGGCCGGATCGTTGGCCCCTTGTTTGCCGCGGGTCTGCTCAGTTCTCAAGGGTTCAGTATTGCGTGGTTGGGCAGCGCCTTGATGGTACTGCTTTTGGTGTTCTGGTCGTTTACGGCTGCCCGTCAGTTCAAGCAGTTGGAGTTAAGCTAAGATGAAGTTGGTTGTGACGTTTCCGGTTCCCCAAGCGGCGAAAGAATTGCTGTCTCAACATGCGGAACTGCAGTGTTGGGATGTTGAGGACGCTATTCCGGCGGAATTACTGACCGAGTGGTTGAGCAATGCCGATGGGGTGCTGACGACGCTCACCTGCCCTTTGGGTGCCGGTGTTTTGGCGAATGCGGCGCAGCTCAAGGTTATTTCGACGGTGTCGGTTGGCGTCGACCACATCGATCTTGATGCGGCTGCAAGACACGGCATTTTAGTTGGCCATACCCCCAACGTCCTGACTGACAGCACTGCCGATTTGGCTTTGGGTCTGATGTTGGCGGTTGGACGGCGCATTGCGGAAGGTGATGCCCTTATTCGAGCGGGCGCGTGGAGCGAGGGCTGGAAGCCCAATCTTCTACTGGGCACTGATCTGAGTGGCGCAACGGTAGGACTGGTCGGAATGGGTCCCATCGGTCAGGCCGTGGCGAAGCGATTGCATGGTTTTGGCTGTCGTATCTTGGCCTGGAATAGGAGTCAACGTACGGTTGAAGGCGTCGAATTTGTTGACCTCGATACACTGTTCGCCGCCTCTGATATTGTTTCTTTGCACACGGCCCTGACCGCTGAAACACAAGGTATGGTGGGTCGTTCTCAGCTCTCGCAAATGAAGGATGGCGCTATTCTGATCAATACCGCGCGCGGCGCGCTGGTTGATGAGGCGGCCTTGAGTGACGAGTTACGGACAGGACGGCTGCGCGCAGGGCTCGACGTTTACACCGAAGAACCCTTGCCCAATACCAGCGCGTTAAGAGGACTCCCGGGCTGTGTTGTGTTGCCGCACGTTGGAAGTGCGACTCAGCGGACACGCCAGGCTATGTTCCAGCTTGCGCTGGCGAACCTCGTGGCAGGTGTCACCGACTCCGAGCTGCCTGCAGCTGTTAGGCTCTGATTGCATCATCTAGGGGAAAAAGAGCAGTTTTATAATCATACCGATAATGGCGAGCGTCAGTACTTTCCGAATCAGCGTCTCTCCATGAGACAAGGTCAGCTTTGCGCCCACGATACCGCCTGCAATGTTTCCAATCCCTGCGATGGCACCGACGAGCCAGAGCACTTCACTGGTCGCGGCGAATACGAACACAGCGAGCAGCGTATAGGTAAAAATAATGAAGACTTTGAGGATGTTGGTGTTCACCAAGCTCAGGCCAATGACGCGATGCATAATGGGCAGCACCACAAACCCCATACCTATTTGAATAAACCCCCCCCAAAACCCCGCAGCAGCCATTAATACATGCCCCAGAGCAAGGTTTTGAGGCTGATCTTCATGGCTGCCCACTTTTTTCGCTTGAGGCGCCTGCATCAGAATTAAGACGGCAACCATTACGATCGCCAATAGTCCTTCGAATTGCTCGTTATTGAGCTTGGTACTGAGCCAGGCCCCTAAAATCGCTGGAGGAATAGCGACTAACGTTAACGTGAGACACAGTTTAGCGTGTGGAATGCCGTGTTTTAGGTAGGTCACCATGGCCGACGCGTTATGTGCAACGATCGTAATGCGGTTAGTGCCATTGGCGACCGGGCCCGGCATGCCTAAAAACATCATGATAGGTACGGTCAGAATAGACCCGCCACCCGCCATGACATTGACAAGCCCTGCGCCGAAACCCGCAACGACAAGGATGGCGATTTCCCACCAGACTAAATCCATCATGCGTCGGGCGTTCTCATGGTCACAAACTCTTCTGCTGCGGTTGGATGAATACCAATGGTGCTGTCAAAGTGTGCTTTGGTAGCGCCCGCTTTCATCGCAACCGCCATCCCTTGGCAGATCTCGCCTGCATCGGGTCCAACCATGTGTAGACCAATGACGCGGTCTGACGCGGTATCAACAATAAGCTTCATTAACGTGCGCTCGTCACGGCCACTGAGCGTGTGCTTCATGGGCCTGAACTCGGACCGAAACACACTCACGCTTAGACCTTGTTCCGCCGCAGCCTCCTCGGTGAGTCCTACGGTGCCGATATTGGGTTGGCAGAACACGGCAGTCGGTATGACGTCATAGTCCATAACACGAGGCTCGTTACCAAACTGTGTGTGAGCAAAGACCATCGCTTGCGCAATCGCAACCGGTGTCAGCTGCGGACCGCCGGTCATATCGCCCAAGGCAAAGATGCTGGGTTCGTCAGTTTGGAAGTCACGATTAACCTGCACATAACCGCGAGTGTTTAGTGCAACCTGTGTTGACTCGAGCCCCAAGCCGTCAATATTGGGATGACGCCCAGTCGCACACAGCACAGTATCGGCGGTGAGCGTGGTGCCGTCAGTGAGTGTCGCTTCAATGCCGTCTGATACTCGCTGTAGCGACGCCACGTTCAGGTTGAAGCGAAGATCAACGCCTGTTTTTTGAATTTCCTGAGCGGCGAAGCGACGAACATCGCCGTCAAAGCCACGCATGAACAGCTCGCCCCGGTAAAGCTGTGTGACCTGTGACCCTAAGCCATTAAAGATGCCCGCAAACTCGGTAGCGATGTAGCCACCACCAATCACCAGGAGCCGATTGGGGAAGGTTTCAAGATCAAAGATTTCGTTCGACGTAATGGCCAGCTCGCTGCCCGAAAAGTCGGGCTTGGTTGGCCACGATCCCGTGGCGAGTAAAATGCGCTCTGCCCGGTACTCAACCCCGTCGACATCGACAGTGTTAGGCCCCACCACTCTTGCCCGGCCGTCGAGCACCGTTGCTCCTGACCCATCGAGTAAGCGCTCGTAAATGCTATTAAGACGGCTAATTTCTCGCGATTTGTTGTCGCGCAGCGTCGGCCAATCAAACGTGGCGTCAGTC
>DGPO01000029.1 GCA_002390485.1 Halieaceae bacterium UBA4438
TTTGAATACGTCACGTTCAGCGCGGTCCAGCGATTAGCGACTCACTACTATCAGACGCAGCAGTCCGACAAGCTTATTGCCCTTGACCAGCAGGTTGATATTTGGTGGTTTCGCCTAATCGAACCGCGTGAGACTAATCGCATTGCCCTCATGATTGCCGATACCTATGGCATGCAAGGGAACATTACAGAATCGGATCGACGCTTTGCGCAAATTGTCGATCGCGCGCGAACCGAGACCGAGAAAGCGGATCCCTTTGTCGCCATGGCGCGACAAGCGTTAGGGCAATAACGGCAAGAAAGGAGAAAAATAGTCTCCAGTCAAGACGCCTCTCTGTCCGTTTGCCTCTACGAATGTGCGTCTATCTATTGGCAGTCGCTATGCCGACCGCTACTCTTAGGTCACAACTAACAACAATAGAGACCAAGGCATGAACTTCGAGTTTTCTGAAGAGCAGCAAATGCTCCGAGACCAGGCGCGCAGCTACCTGACTCAGCATTGTCCCACCACACTCGTCCGACGCGTGTTAAATAACCGAGAAACCCACGACGCAGACCTTTACAAGGGCATTGCCGAAATGGGTTGGACGGCAACCACCATTCCAGAGGAGTACGGCGGCTTGGGCATGTCGTACCTAGAGCTCGTGGTCATTGCCGAGGAGCTCGGACGTGCCTGCGCGCCGGTGCCCTTCAGTTCAACGGTCTACCTGGCGGCAGAGGCCATAATGGCGCTCGGTACCGAGGCACAAAAACAGGCCTGGCTTCCTAAGTTTGCCGATGGCACTGCCATTGGGTGCTTTGCTATGGGTGAAGCGGGTGGCCGAGTAACCCCCGATCAAATGAGCACGCGTATGCAAGATGGCGTGTTAAACGGCACTAAAGTGCCGGTTGCCGACGGCGGTATCGCTTCTGTGGCGATCGTTGTTTGTGCGTCGGATAAGGGTGACGGCGCATCACTGGCGCTGGTCGACTTGAGTCAAGACGCCGTGTCAAAGGACAACGTGCAAATGATTGACTTCAGCCGTGGCCACACCGAGCTCGTGTTTGACGGCGCCTGTGCTGAAATGTTGGGTGAAGAGGGTGCGGGCTGGACCGCTGTAGAGTCGCTCATGAATACCGCCGCCGTGCTGTTTGCCTGGGAGCAGATCGGTATCGCCGACAAGGCACTTGAGCAAGCGCGAGAATATGCGCTCGGACGGTTTGCCTTTGGTCGATCGATTGCGTCTTACCAGGCGATTAAACACAAGTTGGCTAAAATGTACGTCAAAAATACGTTGGCGCGCAGCAATGCCTATTACGGTGCCTGGGCACTCAACGCTAAGGCCAGTGACCTTGCGGTGGCGTCTGCAACGTCGCGGGTGGCGGCAATCCAAGCATCACTCTTTGCTGCCGAAGAGAACATTCAAACCCACGGAGGCATGGGCTTCACCTGGGAGTTTGACTGTCAGTTCTATTACCGCCGCGCAAAGCTGTTGAGCTTGGCTGTGGGCAGTGAAAAACAATGGCAGGGACGTCTGGTTGACGGCCTCGCCGCATCCGCATAACGAAACGAGAGAAGAGAGGTTCATCATGGATTTTAACGACACTCCTGAACAGGCAGCGTTTCGTGAAGCAGCCGCGAGTTGGCTGGCAGCAAACGTACCCAGTAAAGAGGAAATAAAAGGGCTGAAGCGCTTGGAAGTTGCGAAGCTCTGGCAGAAGCGCAAGTACGATGCGGGCTGGGCTTGCATCGGTTGGGACCCCGCTTACGGGGGTCGCGGTGCGTCCGCCATCGAACAAGTCATTTGGAAGCAGGAAGAGGGTAAGTACGATGTGCCCGCCGGTTTCTTTGTGATTGGTCAGGGCATGATGGCGCCGACGCTTATGGCGTATGCACAGCCTCAATACCTCGACCAGTTTTTGCCAAAGCTTGCGAGTGGCGAAGAAATTTGGTGTCAGCTGTTCTCCGAGCCTGCTGGTGGTTCTGACTTGGCCGCGCTTCGTACCAAAGCGGAAAAAGACGGTGACGAGTGGGTTATCAACGGCCAGAAAATCTGGACGTCGGGTGCTCACTATTCCGACTACGGTTGTGTTGTGGTGCGAACCGACCCCAACGTACCCAAGCACAAAGGTCTGAGCTATTTCTTTGTCGACATGAAGTCGCCGGGTATTGAGATTAAGCCCATTAAGCAGTTGACGGGAGAGTCGGAGTTTAACGAGGTTTACTTTACTGACGTTCGCATTCCCGATTCACAACGGCTGGGTGAGGTCGGTCAAGGCTGGCAGGTCTCGCTAACAACGCTGATGAATGAGCGGGCGGCGATTGGTGCGGGCAGCAGTGGCGTCAATGTGGCACTGGCAGTCGCCCTCGCCAAAGAAGTGATGATCGACGGCAAACCTGCCATCGAAGACAGTGCGGTT
Organism: Halieaceae bacterium UBA4438; assembly: GCA_002390485.1. Taxonomy (GTDB): domain Bacteria; phylum Pseudomonadota; class Gammaproteobacteria; order Pseudomonadales; family Halieaceae; genus Luminiphilus. The sequence goes on from DGPO01000029.1 coordinate 2,400, forward strand.
AAGGCGCGACTGGCGAGCTTCTATGTGGAGGAGGCGGGTCTTAAGTACACGAGCTACCGCACGCTTTCAGCGCTGTCGCGCGGTGATATTCCCGGCCCTGAAAACTCCATCGGAAAACTAGTTGGTGCGCCTAAAATGCAGCAACTCGCGTCTTTTTGTATGGATCTTCTGGAAACTTCGGGCGCAATTTGGGACTCGAGTCGTTCAAAGCTGGCCGACAATATTATTGGGTCCTACATGGGCGCTCCCGGATTACGCATCGCCGGTGGTACCGATGAAATCATGACCAATATCATCGCTGAGCGAGTCCTTGGGCTTCCTCAGGAGCCACGAATGGACAAAGGCATACCGTTTACTGATGTGCCCACGGGCTAAAGCCGTTTCGAGTCTAAAGGGCGCCTGGTGGTGCCCTTTTTTTTGTCTGCGATTCGTGGTCCATAAGCGATGCGCAGGGTGGCTTGCTGGGCTTTGGTCACTTCGGGCTATCGGCTCCTAAAGACCTCGAGTGCTGTTCACGGTAAGGTGGCGACTATGACACTAAAAATATCCCCGGTTCGGGCTCGCCCCGAGGTCGTTCGTTACATTAAGTTGCTGTTTCTTATTATGGCGGGTGGCGCTATTTATCCGCTGCTGTACCTGCGTCAAAACTTTGAGCTCACGTTGCTTTCAACGTTTGGAATATCGCTGGCTGAACTGAGCGTTGCTTACAGTATTTTAGGCATGGCTTTTGTCTTCAGCTATGTTCCTAGTGGCTGGTTGGCGGACCGCTTTTCTCCACGTGTTTTACTGACGTTCTCAGTCAGCATGACCGGCGTCATCGGGCTTTGGTACGCGACCTTACCGTCGGCATTTTGGATCAGCGTTATTTTCGGGCTCTGGGGTTGCACTACGGGACTGACTTTTTGGGCGGCTCTGATCAAGGGATGCAGCTTATTGGCGCCTGAACATCTGCAAGCCCGCTACTTCGGACTTCTTGAGGGAGGACGAGGGCTTTTTGAAGCCTTGCTCGCCACCAT
>DGPO01000087.1:0-5658 GCA_002390485.1 Halieaceae bacterium UBA4438
ATCTTCCCCAGTATCCCCAACGGCAACTTAAATGCCCCGACGATTATGGTTGCTGAACGCGCCGCCGCGCTGATCCGTGGAGAGCCGATGGAGTCTTCACAAAGTCCCGTGTGGGAGGCAAAGAATTGGCGGACAGAGCAGCGGGAAGGATCTGCGATGCGACCGCTTGACGAGGCCATGCTGAGGTCAGCACCTTGATGACGCTATTGTCGGTGGCCATGCTGGTTGCACTGGCGAGTGCCGTGTACGTTGTGATTCGGTGGCCGAACTACCAATGCTGGGGTGACACGCCACTGCCCACGGTGTCGCTGCTTGCGATTTTATTTACCTCGGGTCTCGATGTTGGCTTGATCATGTTTCCACTGATTGACTTTGAGACTTATGCGACGGGAGCGGATTATTCATTCGCCAGTCCCCTCGTTGTTGAATTTGGATTTTGGGGCGGGATTGTCTGGGGGTTTTACGTCTTAACGACCTTGTACTTCTGCGCCATAGAACCGCGTCTAAAGTTCTTTGAACGGCCCTTGGTTCGCTGGGTTCACAACTTAGTTGTGGTGGCGACGTGTGCGTTCACCGCCTATTTGTTTCTCGCCTACCTGCCGAGTTACGTCGAGGGTATAAATCCCGCGTTAACCTACTTTACGGTGGGTTCAGTCATCGTTGTTGCTGTGCTGTCGAGTACGCGTCTGTCGGTGCTCAGAGTCTTGAGCGTTGGCTCTACGGCCATGTTTTTGTTACTGATAGTCATTGCTTGGCTTGCGTCAGGCGTTGGCGTGAAAGGGCTTGTCAATCAGCTGAGCGGGCTCAGTGCTTACGTGACACATTTGGATTATTTTATTTCGCCGTTGAATGACTATCACGGTTTTTACCTGAGTTGGTGGTTCGCGTGGTCTATTATGATCGGTCAGTTCGTCGCGCGGTTTGTGAACGGCATGCGGGCCTGGAAATTGGCATTGGCGATTTTGTTTGTTCCTTCCATACCGATTGCCCTCTGGTTTAGCGTGCTTTTTGGGTACTTCGAGTCGGGTCTGGCGGTCGGTCAAGGGGTCAACGCCCTCATGATTGGCGTGGGCATTTTGTTTGTCGTCAACTCGCTGGACTCACTGACGCGCCTTTACTCGCAGAACCTGGGCTGGACGGTCGAGGCGCTGGGATTTCAAAAATACGTGGGTTTACACGTCGCTCTCCTCGTGGGGCTCGTGGTTTTGTATCAATTCACGCCGCTTAAAATTGAATGGGTTGGAATGGTCGTTATTGCGCTTTATGCGGCCGTTTACGCGACGTTAATGATGCGCCGGCTGCGGCCATCAATTGACTCTGCATAAGATCAGTGCAAGCGGGCGCCTTGACGTTTTAACTCTTCTTGAAGCGCAGTCACCGAAAGCGACTCCAATGCTTCATTGCGCTTTAACGAGAGTGCAGCGGCCGTGCCCGCGGCTTGTCCGGTGACGGCGCAGCACATCATGTTTCGTGTTGCCGCATGACTGACACGATCGCCACCGGTAATGCGGCCCGCACAAATCAGGTTTTCAACGCCTTTTGGCAGAAGCGTACGGTACGGCAGTTGGAAATAGCGGCCAGTCGTAGGCAGGATTAAAATACCGTAGCCGTCGATAAATTCCGGGAAGATGCCGACAGACTCGTCGAAGCGCGCTTGCTCTCTCACGTCGAGTTCCGTCATGTTGTAGACCGCGTCGATCTTGCGGGTGTCTCTAATTCCAAGTGTCATTCCAAAGTTGCGGAGCTTTGCGCTTTCGCACCCTGGCTGGAATTCTTGAAGCGCTCGAACCGCGAGCATGGCCTGGCGCCTTCCTTCCATCTCACCGTGAGTCAGATCGTTCGGGTCGGTGCCGTCGTAGCCCAGCAGATGAACAAGGTTGAGGTACGTCAGATCACCTGCGTCGTAGAGCGCCCCCCATGTGCCTGAAATGGTGTCGAGATTCGTTGGGATCAGCCCTTCGGCCCTTGCGCGCTCAAACGGCTTGCGCAAAAAGGGCGAGAACATTTGATCTTCTTTGCCTGTGGTCTCGATCGTCCATTGGCCATAGGCCCAGTCCGCGTAGGTGTGGGGCGCTGCCTTTACATGGTCAATAAAACGCTGCTTGTTGACCCCGGAGAGAGAGAACATGACTGAGGCGCCAATCATGTCTTCCTTGGCCTGTTTAACCGTGGGCGCACCCGCCCGATAAGCCACGTCAGCATCGCCCGTGGCATCGATGACGCGTTCGGCCAAGATCGCCTCGCGTCCTGCTTTACTCTCAACGATAGCGCCTTTGATGCGGCTGCCGTCCATAATCGGTGCGACAAACATCCGGTGGAGCATGGGGGTAATACCCGCTTCTAAAACCAAGTCATCGGCGACGGCTTTGAACGCTTCTCCATCAATGGCGTGGCTATTGGATTGTGGTTCGGCTACCGACGCGCCTGCTTGCTTGGCGCGTTCCTCAAATTCGATACCAATGCCTTCACTGTCGACAGTGGCGTCATGGCGGTACCAGGCAAATCCCTCAACACCCACTGCGGTGATATTGCCGCCGAAACACCCAAAGCGCTCGAGTAGGGTGACCTCAGCACCGGTGCGTGCCGCAGCTATTGCCGCCGCGAGGCCCGCAGGGCCACTGCCGACGACAAGTACATCCGTTGAGTGGATCACCTCAAGCGCTCTCGCCGGTTCCGTTATCTTCAAGCCTGACTCCTTTTACTCGCCCGCGAATGGGTTAACGCGGCCACCTATTTTTGTTTGATGTTAGTCACATTTGTCGGTATACCAAGGGTAGCATTTGTGAAACACGGGTATGTCATACTTATAACGCGGCGATTAGGCCTGCCGAGTAAGTAGCGACAAATCGATTAGGAGTGGCTTTTACAGTGCTCGTGTGCCCTTGGGGCCCTAACGTGAACAAAACTAAAAACAACTAAATTCAGAGGGGAAATACGACGTGAAAATAAAAGACTCATCTCAAAAGGTCTCATTTTTTAAGCGGCCGCTCGCGATGGCAGTTTCGACTGCATGTGGATTGGTAGGCGCGGCGACGGTTGTCATGCCGAGCGAAGCGCAGGCTCAAATTGAAGAGGTGCTGGTCACAGCGACTCGTCGATCCGAGAGTGTGCAAGATATCCCAATGAGCGTCAGCGTGTTGGGCGAGACCCAACTCGAAGATCTCAATATTTCCGATATGGAAGACTACATAATGATGCTTCCCAACGTGAGCTTTGTGACCTTAGGTCCGAGCTCGGGAGACCTCTATATTCGGGGTATCTCCAGTGGTGGTGAGAGCAGCATTGGCGCCAACCCCAGTGTGGCGGTGTACCTCGATGAGCAGCCCGTAACGGCGGTGGGCCAGTACCTCAACCCGCACGTTTACGACATTAATCGAATCGAAGTGTTGGCCGGTCCACAGGGCACCACTTACGGAGCAAACGCTCAGTCAGGCGCAATTAAGATCGTGACCAACGCACCGAGCACTGAGAAATTTGAGGGCGGTCTCAGCTTCAGCATGGGGCAACCTAAGTCGGGCGACTTTAGCCACCTCACGGAAGGTTTCGTTAACATTCCCCTGAGCGATCGTATGGCGCTTCGTCTCGTCGGTTACTACAAACACGACGGCGGCTACATCGACAACGTTGCGGGTACGCACACGTTCCGTCAGGGCTACATTCGCGCGGGTCTTGATCCGACCAGTCCTCTGAATGAAGTGGCGGCGGATATCACGGTCGATAATGCTGACGTGGCAGAGAAGAACTTCAATGACGCCACCACCATTGGCGGCAGAGCGGCTTTGGCCATCGATCTCAATGACAGTTGGACGCTGACGGCATCAGCCATGATGCAAGAAGTCGAGGCTAACGGTGTTTGGGATCACGATCCGAGCGTTGGGGACCTTGAAGTCATGCGTTTACTGCCCGACTGGAGCGATGATGAGTGGACTCAATTTTCGTTAAAGCTTGAAGGAGAGTTCGCAGGAGGCACACTGACTGCATCGTATGGGGACCTTGATCGAGACACTGAGACGTACGCGGACTACTCGCTCTACAGTGACTACTACGTCTCTTATGGCTACGTGCAACCTTATTACGTGTGCTACGTGTCTTACACCGGTCAGTGCGAAGATCCTCGTGAGCAGTACACCAACACCACTAATATTTCACGTAAGAACTACGAGCTTCGCTACACGTCCGATGCAACCGAGCGATTGCGCTACATGGTGGGCACCTTTTACGTGGAGGTTGATACGGCGTCCGACAGTGATTGGCACGTACTGGGCTTGAATAATATTCCATCAATGGCGGTGGATGCGCCTGATATCTACTGGACCACGGACTTTGTCCGTTCCTACGAGGAAACGGCCTATTTCGGCGAGGTGTCTTACGATATTACTGACGCGCTAACATTGACAGGTAGTGCACGGCGTTTTGACTACGACAGTGGTCTTGATGGGTTCTCAGGGACCGTCTGGTGGCCTTGTGGAGGATTTGGTCCTCAGGGTGATCGGCCCGAGAGTAACTACGGCGTTGACTGTGCCCCTGAAGCACGCATCACCAAAGCGACCGACACGGTGAAGCGCATGTCACTCGAGTGGCAAGTTGATGATGAGCTCATGCTGTATACCGCTTGGGGCGAGGGTTACCGACCCGGTGGACTGAATCGTTTCTGTTCGGTGAGAGCCATTGACGGTTTGGGTAATCAGGGTTCTTCAAATATCGGTTGTGAGTTCAAGGCAGACTTCCTGACCTCCACGGAGTTTGGCTTCAAGGCCACCTTCAATGGCGGTAAGACACGTGTAAACGGTGCTGCGTTTATGCAGAAATGGGAGGATTTTCAGTTCTCGCGTTTAGACACGTCAATCTCACCAACGACGCTGACGTTTAACGTGGGCAACGCGGAGAGTAACGGAGTCGAGTTCGACTTCGTCACGATGCTCAGCGACAACTGGACAGTCATGGGCGCGGCAAGCTTCCTTGAGGCCACGCTGACCTCTGACTACCGGCGCAGTGACAGCAGTGTTAATCCAGACGCGCCGTCAGGCACCGCTCTGCCAAGAGTCCCTGAAGTGAAGTGGAATATTTCGACGCGCTATGGCTTTGGTGACGATTACTTCGTACAGGCCGCTTACATGTACACCGGTAAGTCTTACAACAATCTCTTTGATGGAGGCACCATTTCCACTCAGCGACGGACTCAGCCCAGCTACAAGGTGCTCAATACGTCATTTGGGATTGAGAGAGAGACTTGGACTGCGCAGCTGTATGTCCAAAACCTGACCGATGAGCGTGGAACGGTTTGGCAGAACGCGGTGACCTGGGACGAGCGCGTCACAATTAACCAGCCACGCAGCGTGGGTGTAAGCTTTACGCAGCGGTTCTGATCTATTGCGCTTCGGTGCAGCCCAAGAAAGGGGTGTCATTAACTGACACCCCTTTTTTTATGCACGTGCTTGCCCTAAATTCCTTACATCAACGCTACTGAGAGAAACGATCCTTATGTCCCTCGTTGAAAATCTGTTTGAGCAGACGAAGACTGCGCTGCGTGACAGTAAGCCGAGTGAGGCTGCTGAGCTTGCGGCCAAAGCACTGATATTGTCACCCGACGATATGCGTCTTGTGCTGTTGCGCGGTGTTGCGTTGCGGCGCTCGGGCAATAGCCTTGAAGCCGAGTCG
>DGPO01000087.1:5758-5937 GCA_002390485.1 Halieaceae bacterium UBA4438
GCGGTTGCGCTTGACCCTAATTTATTGACCGCATGGAGAGACTTGTACCAGCTTCATGCGGCGCAGGGAGACGACGCAGCTGCCGCCGATGCCTATCGCCGCTCGCTGGGTCGAAAAGACTTGGATCCGCTGTTAAGTCGGGCACTTGATTACATTGAAAAGGGGCGCTTGGGTCTGGC
>DGPO01000087.1:6001-6642 GCA_002390485.1 Halieaceae bacterium UBA4438
CACGATGTGGATGCGATTCGCCTACTGGCGGAAATTGCGATTACGTTGGGTGTCTTGGATGAGGCCATTGTCTTACTTGAACGCTGTTTAGCGCTGGCGCCTAACTTCACTATCGCGCAGGCGAACTATGCGACGGCCTTGGCGCGGAGTCAGAAGTTCGATGAGGCGCTGCAGAAGACTCAGGCGCTGCAAGAAGAGCAGCCTACTAATTTGTCCCACAAGGTTCAGCATGCAGCCATATTGGCCATGGCGGGTCGCTTCGAAGGTGCTCATCTCAAGTTTGAGGAAGTGCTTGAGCACATTCCTGATAACGCAAAAGTCTTGACCAGTTACGGTCACGCACTGCGCTATGGTGGGCGCGGTGAAGACGCGGCAATCGCCTACCAAAAAGCGATCAAAGCAGAGCCGAGTGCGGGAGAGGCCTACTGGAGTTTGGCGAATTTAAAGACGTTCAGGTTTGACAATACTCAGATTACGTCCATGCGTCGTGAGTACGCGGCCATGGAAAAACTGGGTCCTGATCGTTATCACCTCGCCTTCGCTCTCGGTAAAGCACTTGAAGACAGTGGCGATTTTGAGCACTCGTTTGCGGCTTACGCTGACGGTAATGCGATAAAACACAAGTTTAGCTCATACACCGT
>DGPO01000087.1:6694-27749 GCA_002390485.1 Halieaceae bacterium UBA4438
GCGGGCTCAACGCTGTTAGAGCAAATTTTGGCCAGTCACTCACGTGTTGAGGCAACGGCCGAGCTGCCTATTATCAGTCAGATTGCCGGAGAGCTGAGTGGCACGCGTAAGCGATCCGAAAAAACCCAGTATCCGCAATGTTTGATTGACCTAAGTCCCGAGGAACGACACGCACTGGGACAACGCTACCTTGATGGTGCTGGGAAGTACCGTACCGACAAGGCGCGCTTCATCGATAAGATGCCCAATAACTGGATGCACATTGGTTTAATTAAAACGATATTGCCGAACGCAACCATCATTGACGCAAGACGACACCCTATGGCGGCGTGCTTTGCCAACTTTAAGCAGTTATTTGCGAGAGGGCAGGAGTTTACCTACGGTCTTGAAGACCTCGGTCATTACTATGCTGATTATTTGCGACTCATGGACCACTGGCATGCCGTTTTCTCAGCCGGCGTAATGACGGTGCACTACGAAACCGTTGTTGAGGACTTAGACTCACAGGTCCGAGCCATACTCGACCATTGCAGCCTGGATTTTGAAGAACAATGCCTTCGCTATTATGAAAAAGACCGTGCAGTCAGAACCGCCAGTTCAGAACAAGTGAGGCAGCCCATTTACCGCGACGCACTTTCAGTGTGGCAGAAATACGAGCACCATCTTGGCCCACTGAAGGCGGTTTTGGACGAGAAAGACGTCGCGTACTAACGCGTTCCTTCAACATGGAGAAGTGAAAATAGGCTACTCTTTAAGTTCACTATAAAAATAAGACTAGGACGCAGTATGACGCAGGCTGTAGATCGCGTTAATTTTGTTTTGACAATTTCGGTGATGTTGGCGCTTGCCATTCCTCTGTTGATGTTTCCAGAAGCCAGTGCTTTGGCACTGCAGACCGCCTACGACTGGTTAGCAACCAACTTCGGCTGGCTCTATATTCTAACGGCGATTACTGCCTTTGGTGCTGTCCTGTTCATTGCCTTTGGGCCCTATGCTCGAGTAAGGCTTGGCGATGAGGCACCCGAATTTAGCACCGCGAGTTGGATCGCGATGTTATTTGCGGCCGGTATCGGCTCGGGAATGATGTACTGGGCGTCCATTGAGTGGGCGTTTTATGTCGATACACCCCCCTTTGGCGCAGAGCCGAGATCAGCCGAGGCTTATGTTTGGGCTTCGTCGTTTGGGTTACACCACTGGGGATTGGTTGCCTGGTCTTTTTACTGCTTGCCCACATTAGCGATTGCTTATCCGTTCTATGCTCGGGGTGTTTCCAAGCTTAAGTACAGTATTTCAGCATCGCACTTCATCAAAGGTGGTGAGTCTTCGATTGGCGCGCGACTAATGGATAGTTTTTTCATGGTGGCCCTCGTTGGCGGCATCGCCAGTTCGCTTGGTTTTTCAACGCCGATGATCGCAGCCTTAGTGTCACGGTTGACGGGTATTCCAGAAAGCTTTGGAATGGAGCTGGCGGTTGTCGGAGTTTGTGTCCTCATGTTTGGAACCAGCGTATGGCTGGGGCTTAAAGCCGGTATTAAGCGGCTCAGTGACTTTAATATGGTTCTGGCGGGCGCGCTGTTGCTGATGATTCTTTTGGCGGGCGATACCGTTTTCTTGTTGCGAATGGCCATTAATTCAATCGGACACACGCTGCAAAACACGGTCGCCATGATGTTCTGGACGGACCCTGTGAACAACACCGGATTCATCGAGGATTGGACCATTTTTTACTGGGCCTGGTGGCTTGCCTATGGCCCATTTATTGGGATTTTCGTGACCCGAATATCCAAGGGTCGGTCGCTGCGTGAAGTCGTTCTTGGCATGCTGGGCATGGGCTCGATGGGTGTTTGGCTGTTTTACCTCATCGTAGGCAATCACAGTTTGGGCCTGCAGGTCAGTGGTGAAGTCGATATTCTGGGCGTCATGGCAGAGTCAGGTGGGAATCAGGCCATTATTGCAGGGCTCGACGCATTGCCCTTTGCCGGTCTCTTCATCGTCGGGTTCATTTTACTGTGCAGCATATTCACCGCGACGACCTACGATAGCGCGTCTTATGTGTTGGCGGCGAGTGCCACTAAGTCGTTAAAGCCATCGGAAGATCCCGCACAGTGGCATCGCGTATTTTGGGCTGTCGCGATTACCATTTTACCCATTGCGCTCATGTACGCAGGGGGTCTTAAAGAGGCGCAGACGATCACGCTTGTCGTGTCACTGCCTCTGGTCTTCACGTTTTGGCTTTCGGGAATTTCGTTGCTTAAATCGTTACAGGAAGATTATGGGGACCAAAGCAAAACCTAAGTTGCTTCCCCGACGGTGTGGACTGTCGCTGTGAGCGATCAGCAGGTCGCCGTGGTGACGGGGGGAGCCTCCGGTATCGGTGCGGGTATTGCGTCAGCGTTGAGCGCGGATGGGCTTGATGTTTTTGTGCTGGATAACAACCCACTGCATGTCGAGGCTTACAATACGAGTCATGCACTGGCTCGTGCGCGTTTGTGTGACGTGACGAGTCCTCAGTCGGTCTCAGATGAGATCGCAGGAATCATTCAGGTCGCGGGGCGGATTGATGTACTGGTCAACAACGCCGGAGTTTCGGGTCCCACAGCACCGGTAGAAGATGTTTCCCCCAAAGATTGGCAGCAAACGCTCGATGTGAGTCTGAGTGGCGCATTTCATTTAACGCGCGTCATCGTGCCGATCATGAAGGCACAGCGCACGGGGGTAATCATCAACATCTCATCCAATGCAGGCCTCACCGGATGCCCAAATCGATCGCCCTATGTGGCGGCAAAGTGGGCGCTGATAGGGCTGACTAAAACATGGGCCATGGAGCTCGGTCCGCACAATATCCGGGTTAATGCCCTCTGTCCTGCCAGTGTTGATGGCCCGCGTATTGAAGGTGTTATTGAACGCGATGCGACGTCGCGTGGCGTGTCCGCAGAGCAAATACGTCAGGTTTACGAGCAACAGAGCTCGCTTCAATGCTTTACGCAGGTGGAGGATGTGGCGGCTATGGTGTGCTTCCTTGCCAGTCGTCACGGCGCCAGAATTTCGGGTCAAGCGATTGGGCTTGACGGTCATACTGAAACCCTGGCCAATTGGCTAGACAGTCGCTGAGACGAATTCTATGACGCATTTTATTGGAGACACGCTGAGGCGCACATTGCGGTGGATGGGAGGCGTCATCGTATCAAGTGCGTTGGTGAGTCTTATGGCCTGCAGTTCGGAGGAAGAGGGCCCTGTCGTGCAGCTTGGACCCAGTTCAATCGTTGGACTGTCGTCGGCGGCGGGTGTTGAGGCGTTTCTTGGGTTGCCATTCGCTGAGCCGCCGCTTGATGATTTGCGCTGGGAGCCGCCGATTCCGTGGGTGCCTTCGGAGCAGGTTGTCGACGCAACCCAATTCGCACCTGCGTGTATGCAGTCGGGAAGCGGTCTCGCGTGGTATCACGGGATGATGCAGCGGGTTGGTGTCGATCCGAGTCTAATGAGTGGCCCTGAGTATTCTGAGGACTGTCTCTATTTGAACGTTTGGACGGATCTTGATAATCCTGAGCCCAAACCGGTGTTGGTCTTCATTCATGGTGGGTCTAACACCGGGGGCTGGAGTTACGAACCCAACTACCGTGGTGGGCCGCTTGCACAGCGAGGCGCGGTGGTGGTCACGGTGGGTTACCGTCTCGGTGTTTTTGGTTGGCTGAGTCACCCAGACATGTCGGTTCAGAACGCAGGCTTGCACGACCTTATCGCCGCGCTGAATTGGATTCACACCCACATCGGTGCTTTCGGCGGTGATCCGACTCGAATTACGGTGTCCGGGGAGTCTGCGGGCGCCGATAATGCGCTTCACCTGGCACTGGCGCCGGCTTTAAAAGGACGTGTGAGTGGTGTTATTCACCAGAGCGCCGGCTGGTCGGCAACAAGTTCATTGTCAAGAGAGGCCGGGTTTGAGCTTGGACGAGCGCTGGTTGAAGAGCACGCGGGTGTCGACGGTCGCTTTGAGGACTTAAAAGCTGTGCCGGCCGAGGCGCTAATAGCCTCTCAACTGAGTCTCTTCAAGAATCATTATTTCAGTCCGGTGAGGGACTCTGAAACATTGCCCATACCCTTGGAAACAGTGGTTGAGCAGGGGCGTATGCCACCGTTAAACCTCTTGATTGGCTCCAACGGCAACGAGTCGCTCATGTACATTCCTGACGGTGCAGTGATTGAGGATTACCTCCAACTCGCGTTCCCTGAAGCGACGTGGGATGAGGTTCGCGACGCGGTGGGTAGGCAATATTCTGAGCTTGAGCAGATGGATCGTCTTCGGTCTGCGCTTCAATACACCTGTCCTTCACTGATCCTCGCATCAGCAGTCAATGAAGCGGGTGGCGACGCTTGGGTCTATCGCTTTAATCGCGTTCGCGAGGGCTTTGACGCCATAGGTGCTTACCATGGGGCAGAGCTTCCCTACGTGTTTGACACGCACGACGCCTGGATACCGACCAATGAGATTGACCGAACACTGACCGGGCAGCTCGTCGCGCACTGGATGTCCTTTCTGGCCACGGGCTCACCGAACAAGCAAGGATCTGATGCGTGGCCGCGGTGGGGTGTTGCCCAAGAGGGGCTGCTGGTAACGGACAGACTTTCTGGCGCACGTCATTCCGAGGCAGCACTTTGTGCGCGTCTCGTATCGCTACGACAGCGTTAGTCGCCTTACTGTGTGCGGGTGATGAAGCGAATCAATGCGTTTATTTCGGCATTGCTCAGTTGGTTGGCGTAGGACGGCATAGCGCCGACACCTTGCTCGAGTGCGGCCCGAATTCGCTGCGCATTTGGCCGTAACACGTCTAAATTGGGACCAATCACCCCTTGTGCGTCAGCGGCCTCGAGCGTGTGGCAGGTCGCGCAAGCGGGCTGGGTCGAGCGTGTGAATAAGCGCATGCCCAGCGGAGATTTTTGACTCATGGCTGGTGCAGCAGTTTGCGACGTAACCGGTGCAGACGGCTCGAGCCTATCGGACTCAACGGCTTGAGGCTGGGTGCTTATCTGCACGCTGAGGCCATGGTCGCGCCAGCCATTATGGCCATAGCCGCGCTGATTCGCTGAAAAGTGCTCGGGTTGGGTATCACCCGCAGTATCAGTGGCTCTACTGACCAATGTGTATTGACCGGGTGTTAAGTCGACGCTGATCTGGAACGTGCGCCACGCATTGGGCCCGAGGTCAGGACCGTAGAGTGTTGCGCTTTGCCATCGCTTGCCGCCGTCGATGGATACATCAACATGCTGGACGCCGCGCTCACCCGAAAACGCGACACCGAAGACCTGCTGTCTACCGGGGTACAAACGATCACCGTTCCCTCCTGGTCCATTGATCCAGGATTTGACAGGCATACGGTACATCGACGGATGACTCGCATTGCCCGCTTGTCCAACGGGTCGCAAACGATACCCCGATTGCTGAATGGCGTGAACTGACTCGTCAGTCGCTGCCGCAAGGGTCTTCACCCACTTCACATTATTGACCCCAAAGTAGCCTGGCACGAGTAAGCGCACCGGGCCGCCGTGGATCAGGGGCAGGGGTTCCCCGTTCATTTCCCAGACAAGTAATGCGTCTTGCACGCCTTTTTCAAGGGGTACTGATCGCTCTACACCCACGGAGGCAACGTCGATACCGGCCGGCAAGGACTCGGCACCTGTGGCGGTGAGAAAACGTGCCTGCGGCTTAGCGCCCGCGAAGTGTGAAAGCACCTCTGAAACTTTGACGCCCGTCCACAACGCGCAGCCGGCAGCACCAACGCCCCAAGGTGACCCGGCGGGGTTGTGGTTGAAGAAGGCGCGTCCATTGCCTGAACACTGCAGCACACTGGCGACCGTCGTTGTCTCAAGCGTTTTAAGGTCAGCAAGTGTGATTTGACCCGATGTTTCGCAGCCCTTGACCTGAATACTCCAACGGTCTCGGTCCGCCACAATCTCGCTTTCAGGCATCGGTAGATTATTGCGCACGAAGAACTGCGCGATGGCCGTTATGGGTCCTTGTCCAAAGGCATCCCGCGATGTTTCGAGGGCGAGCGGCTGGGGGTTATGCGTAATAAAGTCGTGTTGTTGCTTGCCCGCAGGCAGCAGCGTTTTCAGTGCCGCCAGAGCAGAGGTGGGTAATGTTGAGGCAAAGAGAGCCAGTGCTTTCAATGCCGTTCGGCGTGAAGGATTTCTCCAAACCGTCGATTGGGGTTTCACTCTGACTGCGCGCTCCGCTATTGCATCATGGCCCAAACGATGACGGCCAGCGTCAATAAAATCAATGCTCGATGCATGACCAGACTATGCTCAAACGCGCGACTGAGCAGTGATCCGAGCAAACACCAGACGATTGCAAAAAAGACCTGAGCCACTAGAAAACTGAGTGGGACCACAAGGAGTCGCTCTACTGCACTTGAAAAGGCATCGCCAAACTGGGTGAGTGCGAGCGTCGCCATCATCCAAGTTTTAGGACTGAGCGGGTGAACCACGCTGCCAGACCAAAACGTGAAGGCTGTACTTTTGGTGGTGGCGGATGCTGGCGTCCAGTTCCGAAGCGCGAGATACGTCATGTAAGCCCCTGAGCAATAGACAAAGACCTTTGCAATGCTGGGATAGGATTCGATGATACCCATGAGCCCGAGCGCAAGGGCGACATTGAGTACCAACTTTCCCAGTGTCAAACCGGCAATGAACGGCAACGTTTTTACCAGGCCATGTTGTGCACCTGCAGTCATGAGCAACATATTGGCAGGCCCAGGTGTAGAGACCATGACGACGATAAAGGTCCACAGTGCAAGGTAGTGAGATAAAAAGTCCATGACCGTCCAAGGGCAGTAGGCGTTGTTGCCGAAGCATACGTCAGTTTTCCCGCTGCAGTTCGTCGGTAGGCCGAATTACTGAATCTCGCTTGAAACTGGCGGTATACTACTGTCTTAAAAAAGCAATTGAGGCTATGTCATGGACCTGTCTTACGGTCACGAGTACGACACGTTCCGAGAGGAAGTGAAGTCGTTTATCCAAGCACATCAGCACAAGCAGCCGGGGCCGGGCGACGGTCTCAAAAGTCCAGCACTGCGGGAGTGGCAACGGCTCCTGATTGAAAACGGCTACCACAGTCGAACGATTTCCAGCGAGTACGGTGGTTTTGGCGCAGAGCCTGACATTATTAAGTCTCGTATTATTGCCGAGGAATTTGGCGCCGCACGGATGCACCGTGGCTTTAATGGGCAAGGCGTGACGATGCTGACCCCGGTGCTGCTCGAAATGGGCAGTGAGACGCAAAAGCAGACCTTTGTCGGTCCAACGATTAACGCAGAAATCATTTGGTGCCAGGGCTACTCCGAGCCGGGCGCCGGCAGTGACTTGGCAAGCCTCACCACTAAGGCCGAGCTCGATGGTGACGAGTGGGTTATTAACGGGCAGAAGATTTGGACCAGCACGGCACATCACGCTGATTGGATATTTTGTTTGGTGCGAACCGAGCCCGATGCACCCAAGCATTTGGGCATTTCGTTTTTACTCTTTCGAATGGATACCCCTGGGATCGAGATAAGGCCCCTCGTCGATATGACAGGTGACGCTAATTTCAATGAGGTGTTCTTCACCGACGTTCGCGTACCAAAAGACCAGATTGTTGGCGAGCGGGGTCAAGGTTGGCAGGTTGCGAACGCTATTTTAGGTCATGAGCGTGGTTCACTGGCGACACCCGACGCTGCCCTTAATAGGCTAAATGGCGTCAAGCGTTTGATGCGTGAGGAAAGTATCAACGGTACGCCGATCATGGATAACCCCATTTTTCGCGATCGATTGATGAAGCTGGAGGGACGCGCGCTCGCCATGCAGTACAACGACATGCGGCTACTGTCTGCCAAGATCAACAAGAATCAAGACGTGCGGTTGGCTGCAATGATCGTGAAACTGGCAGGGACCGAATTGCGCCACGAAATTGAGTGCTTAGGCATTGACGTGATGGGTGAGATTGGCCTGGGTTACGGCGACAATCCCCATGTCCGAGGTCATGGAGCATGGCAATACCAATACATGTTTTATCTGGGTTTGATCATTGGTGGCGGCACCTCGCAAATACAGAAAAATATCATCAGTGAGCGCGGACTTGGCATGCCCAAAGAACCGAAAATTCCTGCAGCGAGCGCCAAATAAGAGAGGGGGTTGAAAAATGGAGTTTGGATTATCACAAGATCAACTGCTTCTCGATGACAGTCTGAGAAAGTACTTATCAACAGAGGTTTCACTTGAAAGTGTTCGAAAGGTCGCGGCGAGTGATGTCTCTGATAACGACATGTGGCGTGGTTTAGCGGACATGGGGCTAGCTGGCATAGTTATACCCGAGGCGCACGGTGGCGCCGAACTCGGCATGCTTGATGCTGTCGCTGTTGCTGAGGCACTGGGTTACGCCGCGTGTCCCGGACCCTTTCTCAGTACGGCCATTATGGGCGCACACCTGCTTAATAGGGCAGGGGCAACCGATCCACTAGCCGGTATGGCGAGTGGTGACTACCGTGTGGGTGTTGCCTTCAGCGACTTCGTAGGGGCGCGAAAAGGCCAGGTGACGGAGGTTAACTCCCAGTTGTCCGGGCAGTCACTGTATGCCCTGGATGCCGATGCTGATGCTTATTTGGTGGCTCTTGCCGATGGTCGCGTCTATATGGTTGAAACGGAACATTTAGCGCGTCAATCGCTGACTACCATCGATGTGACGCGCAGTGTCTGTGAACTCAACTTTAGCCAGACGCCCGCCTGTCTTGTGACGGAGGATGCGCAGTTAGTTCGTGACACGATCTACCGTGGCCGCACTATTCAAGCGGCCGATACACTGGGCGCGGCGCAGTACATGCTCGATCAGGCCGTCGCCTATTCGTTAGACAGGAAGCAGTTCAATCGAGCGATTGGCTCCTTCCAAGCGGTGAAGCACATGTGCGCTGAAATGGCCTCACAACTCGAGCCGTGTCGGTCTTTTGTCTGGTACGCCGGGCACGCGTTTGATGAGATGGATAACGAGGCGGCGCTGACTGCCTGTCATGCCAAAGCGCATCTCGCCGAGGTCGGACAGTTTGTGGCGAAGACCAGTACCGAGGTGCATGGCGGTATGGGATTCACCGATCTCGTCGGACTTCACTATTGGTTTAAGCGCATTGGGTTTAACCGCCAGCTCTTGGGCTCACCTGAGCAAGTGCGGCACGAGGCGGCCCTCCTTCAGGGTCTGTGTGATGCTTGACACACGCGTGAGTGATTCAAGGAGTGTGGGTCGTGATGTATAGATGGTTAGTGTTGATCGCACTGATGATGGCTCTGAGCGCCTGCACGTCAGACAGCGCTGAGAGGGAAAACGTTTCTTCTCAGGCAGTGTCGTTGCAGCAAGGCGCCGTATCTGGTGTTGCGTCGCCCTATGACGCGGGTATTTCAGTGTTTAGGGGCTTGCCCTATGCGGCGGCACCCGTTGGTGACCTTCGGTGGCAGCCGCCGCAGTCGGCACCATCTTGGGAAGGCGTTCGTGTCGCGGATACTTTCGCTGAAAGTTGCCATCAACCGCGCCACGCCTCGAACTTCGTTTGGCGAAGGGAGGACTTCCCAGTCTCCGAAGACTGCCTTTACTTGAACGTTTGGGCCCGCAACAAGGCTGAAAATCTCCCTATTATGGTGTGGTTTCACGGGGGGGCGCACATCAGTGGCCAGAGCCACTCACTGCTTTTTGACGGTACTAGCCTTGCACAGCAAGGTGTCATGGTCGTGACGATTAACTACCGTTTAGGTCCGCTCGGATTTTTGGCGCACCCTCTATTGAGCGAGTCCTCTGCGCGAGGAACGTCGGGTAACTACGGTTTGATGGATAAGCTTAAAGCGCTGGCATGGATCCAAGAGAATGCGAAAGCCCTCGGGGGTGACCCCGGCAACGTGACCATCTTCGGTCAGTCTGCAGGGTCTCAAAGCGTCTGTTCACTCCTGTCATCAGCCCACTCTGAGGGACTGTTTCATAAGGCCATTGGGCAGTCGGCAGGATGTGTCACACCACTGTCTGTGGCAGATGCAAACGGTTACGCGCGCGGGGAGTTGTTAGTGCAAGCACTTGGTGCGACATCCGCCGCGGATCTCTATAACACTGCGCCCGATGCGCTATTGGAGGCCATGGTGGTCTCGGGTTGGGAGAGCGACAGTCGTATCGTCATCGACGGGGATGTTCTTAAGCAGTGGCCTCATCAGACCTATGCCTCAGCAGATCAGTTACCTGTGCCGCTCATGCTGGGTTTCTTGGCGAACGAGGGTGAGCAGCTTTTCCCGGTGAACCACTCCCTGACGGACTCCGATCTTATGGGTTTTTTAACCCTGGTTGCGGGCGACTCTGCACAAGAATTGAAGGCGCTGTATGCGTCGCCCGGGTTGACCCCTGGTGAGATTCAACACGCGATCTCGACCGACGTTTTCATGGCGTTCGGTATGCAGCGCTGGGCCGAGTACCACGCGGAAGCAGGCCATAATGTGTACCTTTATTTTATGGATCACGTCCCGCCCGCGTTTCATATTTATATGCCTGACCAGCCTTATCTTGAGCTGCCCGATGGTCCGCGGAGCGCCGGTGCATACCACTCAGGTGATTTAGCCTATGTGTTTGGAAATACAGACAAAGTAGGCTCCGACTGGTCGGACGACGATCATGCGCTGTCTAAAATGTTGGTTCGCCACTGGACAAACTTCGCAAAGACCGGTGACCCAAATGCGCCGGGAGAGTTGATCTGGCCAGCCTTTAACCGGCACTCGCTCACTACGCGCGTGTTAAATCCGACGCCCCGTACAGTGAGTGGTGTGAAGAAACGAGCACTTGAAATTTTTGCGAGCCGTCAGCCCTTTCTCTCGGCTCAAGAGTAATAAATACGGAGGTCAGTCCAATGGGAAATATCCGACGCTTTAGTGTCACTGCAGCCTGTTTGTTCAGTTTTGTCGGGTCTCAGGTCAGTGCAGACCATCACGCGGCCATGAAGCCTTCAGTCCCGCCTCTTGACGTGGTGGCTCTGTCGCTCCCAGACATTGTTCATGGCTTAGAAAGTCATCGGTTTTCATCGCAGGATCTGACGCGCGCCTACCTCAACCGTATCGGCGCGCTGAATCGATCCGGGCCAACACTGAACGCGGTAATCTCGGTTAACGCCCGCGCCCTGGAATTGGCTAAACAAAGTGATTTACGACGCGCACAGGGGAGGGCGAATAGTCCTCTTGACGGCGTACCTGTGCTTTTAAAAGACAATATTGAATCAAAGGACGCCTTGGCAACGACCGCGGGCTCTACGGCGCTCATCGATAACATGACCGGTCGGGACAGCCCGCTTGTTGCGAGTCTTCGAGACTCAGGCGCGATAGTCTTAGGCAAAGCAAACTTAAGTCAGTGGGCCAACTTTCGCTCGTCCCACTCAGTCTCCGGATGGTCTGCTGTTGGTGGTTTAGTCAAGAACCCCCACGTTTTAGACCGCCAAGCCTGTGGCTCGAGCTCGGGATCGGCGGCAGCGGCCGCTGCCAGTCTTGCCGCTGGAGCCGTAGGTACAGAGACCAACGGATCGATTATTTGCCCGTCTCAAGTCAATGGGGTGGTGGGTTTGAAGCCGACACACGGATTATTAGCGGTCGATTACATTGTCCCCATTGCGGCGACGCAGGACACAGCAGGTCCAATCACTAAGTCAGTGGCGGGCGCCGCGTTGATGCTCGACGGCATGACGGGTTGGGAAAACGACTATTTCAGCGGGCTCGACGCAAGTGTTGTAAACGGCATGCGCATTGGTATTTTGGATTACTCGCGCAACGATAATCCCAGGCTCAATGCGCGGTTCGATAAGGCCATTGCTCGTTTGCAGGCGGTGGGTGCTGAGATCGTTCACATTGAAACAGCGCCGGACATTCCGCCCGCGTTCTACAGCGCGTCGAGAAAGGTTCTTGAAATCGAGTTTAAGGCGCTGCTCGATGAGTATCTTGCTGAATCGCCGGCCGATATTCCGATTCGGAACCTCGCTGAGTTAGTGGCGTTCAACACGGACAATGCCGAGATCGAGCACGCTATTTTTGGGCAAGATATTTTTGAGTCGGCACTGGGGCAGCCCGCATTGAGCAGTGTGGAATACCAAGACGCATTGACGCTCATAAGAGATACGACACGGGTGCGTGGTATTGACGCGCTTTTAGACGCGCACAATGTGCAGGTGCTCATGGCGCCGAGTGGTCCTGTGTCGCCGCGAGCAGACGTCGTCAACGGAGACGTCTGGCCCGCTTGGGCGGGTGCCGGCTCTATGGCCGCCATTAGTGGATATCCGAACATCACAGTGCCCATGGGTACTATAGCGGGCGTACCTGTGGGCGCCTCCTTTATGGGCAGTGCAGGTGCCGACGCGCTTTTACTTTCCGTTGCATTAGCCTTTGAAAAAACCGGTGGGGGTTCACCCGTACCCACTTACAAACCAACAGTAAACGCAGGCGACATGAGCGTGCTTTGATGATCTTGGTGCTGCTGGTGCTTTAGTCTTTTCGAGTCCGACGGGCAGCTCATCAAGCGTCCCTCTGCGCTCGGTATGCGATGCGCAGCACGCTGTCGTGTCACACTGTGGCAGGCCATAACACCCTACTGATCAGAGCGGTGAGGCAGACACCTTTAACCGAAGACTCATGCTTTCCAATCGTGACAAAGCAGGCAGCGAGGCATAGAAAAAGTGGTGATCGACCCGTGAGTTCCTAGACTGGTGACTGGAGAGCCGTGTGCGTGTTCTGTCTTCATGTACGTGTAGCGCTCCACCAACAAAGGATGGGAGCAATCAATGAAAGCGATTAAAAAGGTGTTATTGGGTTCAATCATTTCACTCGCTGCGCCTTTCGCGCTGGCGGACGATCACGCAACATTTACCGGAGGAATGGATCCCGCAGAGCCCATGTCGGTGCAGGCAAATCTCTGCACGTTAAATGACGGCGTTTCTTTGAGTGACTATGAAAAATTCTTCGATCGATATCGAAAATGGGCGAAGAAAAATGACGCGGAGGTGGCCTCGGTCCGGCAGTTCCCTCTCGCAACCCACAACAATGCTATGAATCCTTATCCTGCCGACTTTGTCGATTTCTTAGTCACCGATTTTGAGAACGCGGGGACGTCTTGGGACAAGTGGCTGTCCGGTAAGTCGGGTCAGAAGCTGAATGCTCAGTGGCAAGAGATGGCGTCGTGCAACGTTAAATTTGCACCGATGTTTACGATGTGGGCCGATGTTCAGGCAATGAATGCGGACAATGACCGAGTGGTGACATGGAATTGGTGTACGCGAAAAGACGGTGTGTCTCACGATGATCTGAATGCCGCTCACACGCAGTTTGTTAATGACAATCCTGACGGGCTTGGCAATATCGCCTGGTTCATGATGTATCCAAACATTGGTGGGGGCGATGCCGCGGGTGAGTTTGCTCACGTGGTTGTTTATCCCGATATGGCAGGTTTGATGGAGCACCAAGAGTGGTACGCCAAGGGCGGATGGCGTGGACGGATGGATTACTACCAATTGGTAAGTTGCACGGGCGAGGCTCTGATGACGGAGCAGGTTCTGGGTCGTCCCGGCATGTAGGTGCCGCACAAGATCGTTTTTGGGCCACGCTTGCGTGGCCTTTTTTATGTTCCAAAAGCGACTAAAACGTGTGCTCTGTGCGAGAATCCATGACCGAACGCAGGCGCAACTAAAACAACGAGGAGAAACGTGATGAGCTATGAGTGTTTTGATCTTACCGTGGAAGATGGAATTGCCCACATTCGATTTAACCGTCCTGAGAAAGCGAACTCGATGATTCCGTCGTTCTGGACCGAACTGCCCGACGCGGTCAATGCGCTGTCCAGGGACGCCGCGGCTCGCGTGATTGTGTTGTCCGCAGAAGGTCGACACTTCTCGTCAGGTATGGACATCTCCGTGTTCACAGAAGGGGGTTTAGACGGTCCCGCCAGCGGCAGTCGATTTGTGCGCGCTGAGGCCTTTCGGCATCACTGTATGGCGCTGCAAGACGCGTTTACCTGCCTTGAGGAAGCACGCATGCCCGTGCTCGTTGCTATTCAGGGGGCGTCGGTGGGTGGCGCGATGGACCTCATTACCGCCTGCGACTGCCGTTACGCTACTAAAGATGCGTTTTTCTCGGTTCACGAGACCGCGATCGGTATGACAGCAGACGTGGGTACCTACCCGCGTTTGGTGAAATTGATACCCGAGGGCTGGGCGCGCCAAATGTCCTACACCGCGGAGCGCGTTGGTGCGGAGAAAGCGAGAGAGATTGGCTTGGTTAACGAGGTTTATGATTCGGCTGAAGAGATGCTCGAAGCTGTCATGGTGATTGCACGACAAATAGCTGCGCACGCGCCATTGGCGGTTTCCGGGGCCAAACGTATGGTGAATTACGCACGAGACCACAGCACGGCCGACGGTCTTGATTACATTGCAACTTGGAACGCCTCCATGCTCGACGGCGAGGCGATAAGAAACACGTTCATGGCTCAGGCAAAGGGTGAGAAGCCCGAGTACGACGCGTTACTGCCGGTGAAGAAGGCGGCTGGCGAGTAACCGGTAGCTCATGTGCATTATCATGCCCAACTCCACATTAAAGGCGGTGCTGACGTTTCTTGTGGCAGCACTTCCGCTTGTTGCCACGGCAAATCTTGACGACGGACTTGTCGAGCGGGCGCGAGTCATTCACGAGCAAAGTTTAACGCTCGACGCGCACGCAGATATTGAGATTGTGGGCAAACCGTCCATGTACGTGGGTCCCGATGGGCTCTCGAAAGTCGCTCCCGAAAAAATGCGAGACGGCCAGCTCGACGCTGTTGTCATGGCGCTTGCCGTTGGTCCGAAACCCCGAAACGAGCAAGGTTTTGCCGATGCACGCCGTGTTGCAGACGACAAACTGAGGGCGGTGACCGCGCTTGTTGAGGAGAGCGGGAACAGGACACGCCTCGTCAAGAGCCCTGATGCGTTATTGGCGTCAGTTGATCAAGGCGGCCGGTCTATTGTTTTGAGTCTCCAAAATGCACTTATTTTTGGAGAGGACGTCAGCGCGATTGACTACTTTTTCAATCAAGGCGTTCGCATGTTTGCGCTCACGCACATGGGGCACAACGGCTTTGCAGACTCATCTCGCCCCTTGTTTAACGCGGCAACGGGAGAGCGTGAGGCGACTGCTGAACACGGTGGGCTTTCGTCGATGGGTGTTGCGGCGGTAGGGCGCTTTAATGCGCTAGGAGCCGTAATTGATGTCTCGCAGTTATCCACTGCAGCGACCTTGCAGGTCGTTGCACAATCGACTGCGCCGGTGGTCGCCAGTCACTCAAATGCGCGTGCACTCACCGATGTAAGCCGCAACTTGAGTGACCGAGAGATACGGCGCATTGCGGCGGGCGGGGGCGTGGTGCATGTGGCGCCGTTTGCGGGTTATTTATTTGACTCAAACGATCCGGCGATCGACGGTGCTATTCGTAAGATGCGTCGTGAGGCGGGTATCGACGAGGACTACCTGTATCCCTTTGAGCTTTATTGGGAAATCAAGGACCCGGCGATTAAAACTACGTTCTTGGGTGGGGTACGCGCGTTACTGGGTCCGATTTCACTGGAGACGATGCTCGACCACATTGACCATATTGTGGCTCTTGTGGGTGTGGATCATGTCGGCATTGGTACGGACTTTAATCATGGGAGTGGTATCCCCGGCTATAACGACGCCAGTGAGTCTTTTAACGTCACGCTAGGCCTGCTTCGAAGAGGGTACTCAGCGTCCGATATTCAAAAAATTTGGGGGGGCAACTTCGTTCGAGTGTGGAAAGCGGTCGAGAAGCAACGAACGGTCCCCGAACTGCCCTGAAACCCAAGTGTGCGCCAGGGACGGGCTCATCACTTTAGAAACGACGAACACACTTACCGGTTGATACGTGATTGACGCAGCGACCGGTGGTGCCACCCAACGATGTGCTCTGTGAAAGGAGATTTAACGATCTTTTCTTGCAGTCAGTGCACTAAGAGATACAGCAACTAGCGTGATTATTTTAGAAAATATCAGTCTGCGTCGAGGGTCTAAACTCTTAATGCAAAACGCCTCTGCCACCTTGCAGCCGGGTCAAAAATTGGCGCTGATTGGTGCTAATGGGACCGGAAAGTCGAGCTTGTTTTCACTGCTGCTGGGGGATCTTGCCTCTGATCAGGGGCACATACGCGGCATGGCGGGTTTGCGGATTGCCCATATGGCTCAGGAGCTCGAGGCGAGTGACGACACGGCACTGAACTTTGTTATGGGCGGCGATGCGGCCGTATTTAAGTTGACGCAAGAGATTGCGACGGCCGAACGTACTGAAGACTATGAGCGCGCGGCCTATTTGTATCAGGAGCTCGACACACTTGACGGCTACAGTGCACCGCGCCGAGCAGAACAACTGCTACTGGGTCTGGGTTTCACCCGAGCAGACCTCGAATCGACGGTGACGGATTTTTCGGGAGGCTGGCGTGTGAGGCTTAATCTGGCTCGAGCACTCATGACGCCGTCCGATGTCCTGCTGCTTGATGAGCCGACGAACCACCTCGATCTCGACACCATGCTGTGGTTACAGATGTGGCTTTTGCGTTACGACGGGACGTTGATGATGATTTCTCACGACCGCGATTTCATCGACGCCATTTGTGAACGAACATTAAGTCTTGAGCAGGAACAGCTCTTTACGTACCGGGGTGGCTACTCGGCGTTTGAGCAGCAGCGCGCCGAGCGCATGGCCCAGCAGCGCGCCCAGTTTGCGCGCCAGCAACGTGAAATTGAGCACATTGAAGATTTTGTGCGCCGGTTTCGCGCTAAAGCGACCAAAGCAAAGCAAGCACAAAGTCGCCTCAAAGCCTTAGAGCGCATGGAGGCTGTGGCACCCGCCCACGCCGACTCGCCTTTCTATTTTCAATTTCC
This sequence comes from Halieaceae bacterium UBA4438, assembly GCA_002390485.1. Lineage (GTDB taxonomy): Bacteria > Pseudomonadota > Gammaproteobacteria > Pseudomonadales > Halieaceae > Luminiphilus. The sequence goes on from DGPO01000087.1 coordinate 23,642, forward strand.
GGAGCCAGGCAAGAGCAGCGACCCGTTGTTGTCGATCGACGAAGTGACACTGGGTTATGACGAAGAAGTCGTGCTCCGCGGTGTGTCGCTGTCCCTGCATCCGGGTGATCGCATTGGTTTGCTGGGTAAAAATGGGGCGGGGAAGTCCACCTTCTTGAAAGGGCTGACCGGTGCCTTGCCATTGCTGGCGGGGAGACGCGTCACAGGTGCGCACTTACGTATTGGTTATTTCGATCAGCAGCAGTTGGAGGTTTTGGACTTGGAGGCAAGCCCACTGCTCCACTTGCAACGACTGCGGCCTGGCGTGCGTGAGCAAGCTATTTTTGACTTTTTGGGCGGATTTAATTTTAAGGGCGAGCGCGCAAAAGAAGTCATTGGTCCTTTTTCGGGGGGCGAAAAAGCGCGGTTAGCGCTGGCCATGGTGGTGTGGCAGGACCCCAACGTTCTGATTTTAGATGAGCCCACGAACCACCTTGATCTTGAAATGCGTCACGCTCTTGCCATGGCGTTACAAGGTTACACGGGCGCTATTGTGCTGGTCAGTCACGATCGCCATTTGTTGCGGCATGTCACGGAGTCACTGTGGTTGGTTGATGATGGCAAAATCAGCGAATACCCCGGTGATTTGGCAAGTTATGAGCAGTGGGTCCTGTCTGGCGATCCGACGTCCACACGCGAGGTGAACAAATCACCGAGTGTCAAAAATCAAGTAAAAGAGCCGTCTCTTTCTGGGAAGGGGCGTCGGCAGAGTTCGGCTGAGGAGCGCGCAGCGTTAAGGCCTTTGCAAAAGGCGTTGCAAAAGACGGAGCGGGAGCTTGAAGGCCTACAAAGTAAATTGGCGACCTTGCAAGCAGAGCTCGCACTGCCCGAGCTCTACGACGAAGGTGCCCGAGATAAGCTTGCAGAACTGGTTAAGTCCGAGGGCGCATTAAAAGTCCAAATTGCAACGGTCGAAGAGACGTGGATGGAGCAGCAAGAAGCCCTTGAGAGTGCAAGTCCACACTTGGGCTGAGCTGTGGGATCGTGATCTGCAGTACCCACGCGTAATCAATCAGCGTCGACTTCGTTAAAGCTGACCAAGCATAAAAAAGGCGGGACATGCCCGCCTTGGATACGCAGGTCGGCTAGAAAACAATTCTTACAACATTTGAGCAGCTCTCACTCCCCCTCGCCACGCCCTGCGGACAGACTTGGTAGTCATACACGGCTCCGCCTTTTGAAATGCGCGCGTCAGTGTGTGAGCTGCCTGTTCCACTGTAGACCCCGACTGTGTTTCGATACAACACAACCGCGGTGCCATCTGCGGTCCATGAAGCGTCGACGTTTTGCCAGCCTTTGCGCTTGTAGCCACTCGCAGACAACGCGATGCTCGGGGCCACTTGTTCAGCAGAGGTGATTTGAATGCTGGTGCTCGCCGAATCGCCTGCGCTATTACTCGCCAGGACGCGGTAGTTGTAGGTCGTCAGTGACGCAACGGTGTCGTCCACAACACTCTGTGAATTGGTACCGAGTGCAGCGATGGTCGACCAACTGCCGCCAATATCAGATCTCTGAACCGAGTAGCTCGTCTCGTTGTCGGCGTTGTCCGCCCAGTTCAGAGTGATCTGTCCAGGTGTGCTGGCGTCGCCGGAGAGCGCGGTTGGCGCGAGCGGCAGTGTTACAGGACCCGTGTTGGACTCGACAAGCATCTGAATTTGGTCGATGAAGACACTGTCTAAGGCTCTAGCACCTCTCGCCTGGTTGGTGTCCGTCACGCGCACCGTAACGGTCCCCGCACTTGGCATCTCAAAGCCGGTTGAGCAGGTTGACGAGGACCCGATCGGTAGCTCGCAGAAGAACGTGAATCCGCCACCCGTGCTGTAGGAGAGCTCAAAACGGTCGCCGTCAGAACTGTTGCCAGAATAGCCGGTCACGCTAAGCGACGCGGCACCTGAGGGTGACGCGAGAGACCACTGATGATCCATATAACTGTAGCGTCGATTTCGCTTGCCACCGGACTCTCGCTCTCGAATTTGTTCGAGCGAGCCGTCCAAGTCAAAGGTCCGGATGTAGCTGCCCGCCACCAGGGTACCGGCCAGCGTGGCTTCACTGCTGGCTAACACCGTTTGGTAGGGTGGTGGCGTGTCGGTAGTCGCATCAGCGACATTGGACCAAGCACTGTCACCCGCTGAATTTCGGGCTTTGATGCGGTAACCATAGGGCGTTGCTCCCGCGAGACCTGTATCCTCAAAGGAGGTGGCATTAGCGGAAGCTGTGGCGCTCAATACTTGACCGTCCCGCTCGACGACAAACACAGACTCATTATCCGAATTATCAGCCCAGGTCAGTGAAATGGCGGTGTCTGATGTGGCTGAGGCTGATAGGTCTGAGGGTGCTAACGGTGGCGTCGGGGGCTCTCCGCCCGCCATCGCTGCCTCAGCATTGGCAATAGCCCCTGTTGTGGTGATGCCTGCCATTGACCCTGCAGGGCGCGCAGTTGCGTAGAGATGGTCAATGACCTGCTGGTAGTTCCAATCCGGAAATTCGCTGCGGATGAGTGCGACCACACCGGTCACGTTGGGTGTTGCCATCGAAGTGCCGCTTAAGTAGCTGTAAGGCACCGTGCCGCCCGATGTGTAGGTACTTGCTATATCTACGCCAGGTGCACCAATGTCCACTGACGTGGCGCCGTAGTTTGAGAAACTTGCGCGTAAGTCGTTGTTGTCGGTGGCGGCAACCGAGATAACGTTCGGTAAATTGTAGTTTGAGGGGTAGTGAGGAATATTGTCATTGTTGGTGCCGTCGTTTCCAGCGGCGGCCAAAAACACGTGGTCGGCGTCGCGCGCGGCCGCGATCGAGTCATAGAGGGCCTGTGAGAAACCGCCGCCGCCCCAACTGTTATTGGAGATGGTAGCGCCCATTTGCACCGCATAATCAAGAGAGGCGATGCCACCAGAAGTCGTGCCACCCTGCGGACCTAGAAAGCGCAGAGCCATGATCCTACATTGCTGGACCACACCCACAATCCCTTCATTGTTATTTGCTTCAGCACAAATGGTGCCCGCCACGTGGGTGCCGTGACCCCCTTCATCTCTCGGGTCGCCGTCATTGTCATAAAAATCGTAGCCATAGACATCATCGACGAAGCCGTTGCCGTCATCGTCCGCGCCATTGCCTGCGATCTCTCCAGTGTTGACCCACATGTTATTGGCTAAGTCTGGGTGATCCCAGACGACGCCTTCATCAATGACCGCGATAATCAGCTCTGGATCACCCGTTTGGATATTCCAGGCTTCAAGCACGTCCATGTCGGCATCGGGTGTACCCGACAGTCCGGCTACGGCCTGTCCGCTATTATCGATGGCGTACAGGAGATTGTAGTAGGTGTCGTTGGTCGCTTTTTGAACACGGTAATCGGGTTCTGCATACTCAACAAAGGGAAGTTTAGAGAGCGCTCTTACTGCTTTATTGACAGATTGATTAGGCTTTAGCTTGAGCTTTTCTAATCCCTTAACAATACGGTATTCGCGTTTGGACAGGGCATTGACTAAGCCGCGCGCGCGCGCTTTATTACTCGCGTTTGCTGATGGCCTAAACTTAACGATGACAGCGTCGGGTGCGTAGCCGCCCGAAGCGTGTTGAACAAGACCGCTATGAGGCAGGTCTTCGGGTTGCGCGTAACTGTGAAGTGACTGTGTCAGCAGGACTATTAAAGTGGTGGTAAAGGACGCTAAACGTAATTTGGCAAGCATGTGCATGGCGCAGCACTCCCAACGTATTATCCGACCCAGCCCCATCCTCTCTCTGGTTTCGGAAATTATAGAAGTGCATCCATGCAAGTTTCACATTAACAGCCAGCGCACGATAGTCACAACCACGGAGTTAAAATAGTGAGATCCTGGTCGCAGGTTTACGACGTGGAAAAGTCAGCGGCGCTGTGTTCAGACCAATCGTTCGATCGACCGGCCATGAAAAAGTCCGGCATCACCCGCAACTTTAACTGACTCACTTCTTGTCCTTAAGATCTGCCAGGGGTGCTTAATATGAACAAGGTCGTTGAGGGTCGCTCAAAAGCTATAAATTTTGTCTTCGAGCTCATTTCAGTCTGCGGGGACGTTATTCGGGGTAT
>DGPO01000080.1:0-229 GCA_002390485.1 Halieaceae bacterium UBA4438
TATGAACATTCCGCTATCGGATACGCTTGCAGCACGCGTGTCACTGCTCAGAAACAATCACCAGGGTTTTACCGAAAACGTATCGAATGGCCAGGACCTTGACGATGCTGACAGCCTGTCCGCAAGAGTGAAGCTTCTTTGGCAACCCAGTGACACCGTGACAGTGAAATTGGGTGCTCAAATGTTTGAGGAAAACGTGAATGGCCAAGCACAAAAGGGCATTTACGAC
>DGPO01000080.1:300-5883 GCA_002390485.1 Halieaceae bacterium UBA4438
CGTCTTGCGCAAGACTCACTTTCTGCCTACGAGCTCAGTTCTGACCTTTACAGTGCGACGGTTGAATGGGATCTGCCCAGCTTCACAGTGAAGTCAATCACGAGCTACCAAAGCGATGACATTAAAGTGCTGCGCGACAACGATCGACATGATTTCGCCACACTGCCACCGTTTTTCTTGCTCCAAAGCTACTTTGAGCCCGAAACCAACGACCAGACGACGACGACTCAAGAGTTCAACCTGATCTCTGCGTCCCCCGCTTTTGGTCGTTTAGATTGGGTAGCCGGTGTCTTTTACCTCGATACCGAGGTGGACATTGCAATTACTGAGCGTCTCGACTTTGGTTTTGACGGTACTTTTGACCCGTTTACCGTGGAAGATATTCTAACGTTTGCGCCGGCTGATGCAGGGTTTATCTCAAACGCGAAGCCTGAGCGTGAGTCGCTGTCTGTTTACGGTCAAGGCACCTTGACCTTGAGTGATACAACGCGCCTCATCGGTGGCCTCCGCTACACACAAGACGAAGTCTACAGTGAAGTCACTAACTTCTACGGTCGCGGTGGCACAGACATTTTAGAAATCGACAGCAATGAAGTCACAGGCCGTCTTGCCTTTGAGAAGGATTTTGACGACGTAACCTTGGGCTATGCGTCCTATACCCGTGGCTTCAAGCCCGGCGGTTCAAACTTAACCTTTGGTCGCGAGGCTGTGGTTTCGCCCATCGTGGTGTTGCCCACGTTTGAGCAGGAGACTATTGACGCTTACGAAGTGGGCCTGAAGACAGACCTCGATGACGGTCGTGTTCGACTCAACGCCGCAGCGTTCATGTACTCCTACGAAAACCTACAGTATCAGGCAACCGATCCTGAGGTGTTCCAGGGCGGTGTGGGTAATATCCCCGAGTCTGATATTTATGGCGCAGAACTTGAGCTTGGTGCGTTTTTGAGCGACTCCGTACTATTCGACGTTCGACTCGCTTGGTTGAGCACTGAAATTACGGAGAGTCACTTGGCGTTGGATAACGTGGCCTCGGAAGCGGCAACGAATGCACTGCTCGCTCAGGGTGTTAGCTTGTTCAGTCCCGAGGTCGAGGTGGCGCGAGCGGCGCAGATCTCAGATGTTCGCGGTAATGTGCTGCCTAAAACACCTCGGTTAACTGCCAATATTGCATTGACCCACACGACGGCGATTGAGGGTTGGGGAGACGTTAAGTCGAGTCTGAGCTTCACCTATCGCGGTGATTTTAAGCACCGCGTCTTTAATAACCCAACGACGGACAGTGTTCCTTCGTATCAAACGCTTGATGTACTTGTGAAGCTGACACCGGACGACGCGGACTGGCGCGTGGAGCTAATTGGCAAGAACATTACTGACGAGGCGGGGATTAACGCCCGATTCACAGACGTCTTTGGCGTTGGTGCTACCGGCGATCAGTTCATCCAGCCGCGTCAATTCATGGTTCGAGCCGGTTTCGACTTCTGAATCAAAGAGTGGGCTGGGTCACATTGATCGAGTCCGCAGGTCACGTTATTTCACTAGGATTATGGCAGCATTTCGCTGCCATTTTTTTTGCCGGTTAGCACTGCGCGTTGCCGGTGGTAATGACCGTCGCTCATGTGCACACTTGGGCTCGGTTTTCACAGTATAGGGCGAGGGATATGGGCGATTTTTTTAAGCTCCAGGAGAACGGCACATCGGTTGGACGTGAGCTCATGGCGGGTGCCACTACATTCACCGCCATGGCGTACATCCTTGTCGTAAACCCCCAAATTATGGCGTCGGCTGGAATCGATCAAGATGCGAGTTTCGTGGCGACCTGCCTCGCAGCTGCAATCAGCTGCATACTGATGGGTTTGTATGCGAACTGGCCTGTGGGTCTCGCACCCGGTATGGGACTGAATGCGCTGTTTGCCTACACCATTGTGGGAGACCTGGGCTATCCATGGCAGACCGCGCTGGGTGCAGTTTTCATTTCGGGTGTCTTCTTCGTGATCATCAGCGTCACCCGAATTCGCGCCTGGATCATTATGAGTATTCCGAATGATTTGAAAATCGGGATGACCGCGGGAGTGGGGCTGTTTATCGGAATCATTGGCTTACAGAACGGCGGCATCATCACCGACCACCCCGTCACCCTGGTGACCATGGGCGACTTTAGCGATATTCCAACGGCATTAGCGGGGGTGAGCTTTCTCTTGGTCGCCGTACTATCGGCTCGGTTGGCTGCTGGCGGCTTAATTTTGGGTATTCTTGCGGTTACGGTCATCGGTGTTTTACTGGGCGAGGTCGAGTACCGGGGAATCATGTCAGCGCCGCCGTCAATTGCGCCAATCATCGGTCAAATCGATATTGCCGCGGCACTCGATGTGTCTTTAGTCAGTGTTATTTTTTCAATACTCATCGTTAACTTATTTGACACCACCGGAACACTCGTGGGCGTCGCGTCGAACGCTGAGTTGACCGATGAAGACGGCAATATTCGAAACTTTAGCAAAGCGCTGAAGGCTGACAGCACGGCGAGTGTTCTGGGTGCATTGCTGGGTAATTCGCCCGTCACATCGTACGTCGAGAGCGCGGCTGGGGTTGCAGCCGGTGGGCGCACAGGTTTGACAGCCTGCGCGGTAGGTGCCTTGTTCTTACTCGCCATTTTCTTTGCGCCGCTGGCGATGATGATCCCAAGTTTCGCGGTGTCCGGGGCATTGGTCTACGTTGCTTTACTCATGTGCTCAGGGCTGGGGCGTTTGAGCTGGGAAAATCCAGTCGTGCTGATCCCTGCATTACTGATCATGATTATGATTCCACTCACGTTTTCCATCGCCGACGGGATTGGAATTGGATTTATCAGCTATGTGGCGTTGAGCCTGCTCGCGTCCAAGGCCCCCAAGGTCAGCTACGGAGCGTTGGTCATCGCTGTGCTGTTCATTGTTAAGTTCGTGCTGCTGTAAGCGCCCTAAGCTGGGACAGGGGGTGTATTAGTCGTCGATATGGTCTTTGAGAATATCGTAGAGGACCGGCTTGTTTTCCATAAGCTCACGAGTACTCAATCCATGTATCTCATAGGGGTAGACCAGCCAATCGTCGGTCTCGTGCAGGTAGTAATCGGGCAGTAAATCGACTTGACGGCGGCTGGGCTTGAAGTACGGCGTCGCTACACGTATCTCAGAGGGAATGTTCTGACGAAGGAGAACCTGTAGACGATCGATCACTGCGGCGATTGTACGACCGGTGTCGAATACGTCATCGACGATCAGCAGTTTGTCCTCGTGGGTTAGACGTTTTACCAGGTAGCTGAGTCCATAGACTTCGACGTGGCCTTTTTGCTGATCGATGCCCTGTTTGTACGACGACGTTCTAATGGCAATGTTATCGGCTTGAACACCCGCGTAAGCGAGAATTTCTTGCACTGCGATGCCCACAGGGGCACCGCCGCGCCAGATGGCAACAATAAACGTTGGTTCGAATCCGCTGTTGACGATTTGGGTACCCAATTGAAACGAATCGTTCAATAATTGATCCGCGGATAGGTATGTTTTCGTCGTACTCATGGATGTGATCTGCGCAACCGCTAAAACGTTATGATATCAGCTAGTAATTGGTAGGAAGTAAGCCCTTGGAACAAATGATCAAAAAAATGTTCATCGAAGAAGAAGCCCTTTTGAATGACGCGTTCCGTATGGGCGTGGCCGTTTTTGAGAGTGGCTTTGCACCAACCTTCATTGTGGGTATTTGGCGTGGCGGCTCATCGGTCGGAATTTACGTTCAGGAGTGTCTTCAGTTTTTGGGTGTTGAGAGCGATCACATCTCCATACGGACGTCTTACGCTGGCCTCTCCCAGTACCCCAAGTCCGTCGAGGATCCGTCGAGCATCCGGGTTCATGGGTTACAGTACCTGCTCGAAAACTTAAACGCCGATGATCGTTTGCTACTCGTGGACGACGTATTTAATTCAGGCTACAGCATTGACGCAGTGCTTGAGCACCTGCAGCGAAAGTTGCGGCTCAACATGCCGTCGGACATTCGTGTGGCGACGCCGTATTACAAGCCTGGGCATAACAAGACGGGCAGGCACCCTGATTACTATGTCCACGAAGTGGATGACTGGTTAGTTCTGCCTTATGAGCTTCAAGGCCTAAGTAGGGTTGAACTTGAGGCGAGCAAGCCGTCAGCTGCTCGGATTTTAAAAGCTCTCATCACTGACTCAGCGTCCAAAGCACTGACTTGATAACACCGTTTTACGGTTTGTAGATCAATCTCGGTCGCTCTAGGCCATAAACGGCGTGGTTAATTCCGATCGACCATGTCTTTTCCGAGACGGCGCCAGGTGAGCACGAAAAACAGCGCACAGGCAATGTACAGAGTGGACATGATGAGCATGGCCGATTGTAAACTCTGGGCGTAAACGGTGCCGCAGACGCTTTGTAGGTTACTGCTCAACGCTCCAATAACCTTCGGATGGCACTGGCTTCGAGTAAGCTCTTCGGCCGCCACACCCAGCTCGGTGACCCCGGTGACAAAGAAAATATCCGAGATGGCGCCGATAAAAAGCGGACCAAATCCGTAACCGATCAGGTTAACAACAAAAAGGAGCACCGCCGTTGCCATTGCCCGGACGCGCATGCTTACAACACCTTGCCCCACGGTGTACTGCGCTGCTAAATAGCCGTATTTCATGAAACCACCAATGATGAGGCCAATGGCGGCAAACAGGAGGTTCTCAGTGGTAAAGGCAAAAATATAAAACGGTACTGATGCGGCTAAACCAATGGCGGGCACCCATGCGATGGCCCCCGGGTATTTGCGATACAGTTTTGTGGCGAGCCAGCCTGTTGCGAAGGTGCCGATCGCCGACGACAACGACACGGGAGTATTAATCCAGATCGCGGCCTCACCGGTGGTTATTTCGTGTGCTCTCACGAGAAAAATCGACTGAAACGATGAGATGCCGTAACCGCAAAAGGCCGCAATGGTTGCGCCTGCAGTCATGTACCAGAACGCTGGTTTAGTCATGAGTTCACGGATCGCCTCGCGCAGTTCAACCCGTTCCTTGACTTCATTATCTCCGGGGTCTGTGTAACCACGTGGTGGTTCTTTGACCGTCAGCTTGAAAATAAGCGCAATCAGTAAACCGGGGAGGCCGACTACAAAGAAAGCGGTCCGCCAATCGAATGCGTCAGTTACCCAGCCGCCAATCAGGTTGGCAAACATGGTGCCAAGCGTGACACCCATGGCGTAAACACCCAACGCTTGAGACCGGTCACGGGGTGCGTAATAGTCGGCGATGAGGGAGTTGGCCGGGGGCGTACAGCCGGCTTCACCAATACCGACACCGACACGACACATGAGTAATACCCAAAACGCACCGATGGTGAGCGAACCGATGGTGATTTCGGTGGCAAGACCACAAAGGACAGTCATCAAGGACCAGAGCGCAATGCAGACGGTCATAATCCACACGCGGTGTCCTGTATCTGCGTAGCGGGCCAGAGGAATACCGACAATGGTGTACAAAAGGGCAAAACCGAAACCGGTAAGAAGCCCAAACTGGGTATCAGAAATACCGAGCTCTGGCACAAGTTCTGGGCC